>JAPTUI010000216.1 GCA_028067895.1 Pseudomonadota bacterium
GCGCGAGGACAGCTGTACCTCGAGGTTCACCACGTCGGCTCCGAGGCGCTTCGCGGCGAGTTCGAAGGACACGCGGGTGCGGGTCGAGGGCTCGGTGAACAGATTCGCGACCGTGCAGCCTGCGAGCACGCGGCTCGCTGGCGGGAGTGCCCCGAGCGGACGCACGAAGCGCTGGGCGCGCTCGAGCAGCCGCTCGATGAGCGCTCGCGGCAGATTTTCCAGGGTGAGCAGATGACGCAGAGAGCCGTCGGGGCGCAGCTGTCCGCTCATGCGCCCCCCGGGGCGTGGTCGCGCTGCGGCTCGATCCGCGATCGCCCGCAGGCGGGCGGCAGTGTGAGGTTCATGGCAGTTCTTCTCCAGGCTCTCCGGACAGCCAGCGCTCGAGGATGACCGCCGCCGCGGCGCTGTCGATGTGTTCGCGGCGCACCCGCCGCCGCTCGCCACGCGCACGCCGTTCCTTCAGCGCCTCCCCGGCCTCCAGGGAGGAGAAGCGCTCATCGATCAGGCTCACGGGCAGCGCGAAGCGGCGCTTGAGCTCTTCGGCGAAGCGTTGCGCGTGCGGCAGCAGCGCACCGGCGGTGCCGTCGGCATTATACGGGGCGCCGACCACCGCACGGTCGGGATTGAACGCGCGCATCTCACGCCCGATCGAGTCCCAGTCCGGGGTGCCGTCGCGCGCCGCTGCCGCGGGCCGCGGCGCGGCGCGGCCGGTGAGGGTATCCCCGGTGGCCATGCCGATGCGTCTGAATCCGAAGTCGAAGGCGAGGACGCGCAGGATCGGTTCAGGCATGTCCGGCGGTCGGGCTGAGCTGACCGACGCTGATGCCGAGCAGGTCCCAGGCTCCGCTCCAGCGCTGCTCGAACGGCAGTTCGAACACCACGCGGGCATCGACCGGCACCGACAGCCATGCGTTCTGCAGGATCTCGCGCTCGAGCTGCCCGGAGTCCCAGCCCGCATAGCCGAGGGCGATGAAGGCGTCCTCGGGACCTTCGCCCCGGGCCATCGCCGCCAGCACGTCGCGCGAAGTGGTCACCTGGATGGTCTCGGACACCCGATGCGTGTGGTCCCAGTGCCCACCCGGACGGTGCAGCACGAAGCCGCGGTCGGTGTGCACCGGACCGCCGCGCAGCACGGGCTGCTCGGCGACCCGCTCGCTCGCGGCCGTCAGCTGCATCTGCGAGAACACGTCCGCGAGGTGCATCGGCAGGGGCTTGTTCAACACGATCCCGAGCGCGCTGCGATCCGTGTGCTCGCAGATGAGCACCACGGTCTGGGAGAAGTTCGGATCGGCCAGCGAGGGCATGGCGATCAGCAGGTGATTGGTGAGGCTGGCGAAACCGCGGGTCTCGCCCTGTACGCTGCGGCGCGCACCCTCGGCTGCGCTGGGCCGTCCCGCCTCGACCTCGGGCGCGCCGTCGCCGCCCGGCTTGCTGCTCTGCTCGCTCATGTCTTCAGTATGGGGACGGCAGGCGCGCGGCTCAAGGCATGCGCACCGAACCGCGCATCCGGCCGCCCTCGAACTGCCACTCGTAGGTGAAGCGCAGCATACGGTAGCGCTGTGCGAGGTTCGGCGGGAACGGTTCGAAGGGGCTCGCCAGGCGCAAAATCGCGAGCGCCGCCTGATCGAGCGCCGGGTCGCCGCTCGAGCGGCGGATCACCGCGCGGACCAGCCGACCATCGGCGTCGATGGCAACCTCGATCACGGGGTTGGCGTGTGCGGTCTCGCGCGCGGCCACAGGGAAGTTCAGCGTGCCGATCCGCTCGACCTTGCGGCGCCAGGCCACCAGGTAGGGCGCCACGATCGCCGAGCGCGTATCGGGACTGACCCACAGCGCGCGCTTCGGGCCGCTGAGACGCACCGGTCCGCCGGCGCTCGCCCCGAGCGCACCATCGGCGCCTGCGGCACGCGTGCCGGCGAACGATCCGGGTGCGCTGCTCACGCGGTAGGTGACGCGAGTGCTCCAGGCCGTCGTGGTCAGCACCCGTTCGGCTCCGCCCTGCGCCGGGCGGCCCGGTGGGGCCGAACGGTGCCGGCCGCCCGTGGCATGTGCCGGCACCCCGAGGCGCCGTGCCGGGGTGTTCGGCTGCACGTCGTGGCGGGTGTTGCCCGAACCGAGTTGTGTGCGTTGCGCGAGGTAGGCCGCCCTGGGGTTGTGCGCGGCGCTCGGCAGCTGGTCCGAGACCAGCAGCACGCGCAATCCGGGCGCACCGCGTCCTGCGGCGAGCGGGCTGTTGAACGTCACCCCGAGAATGAGCAGCCCGTGCAGCAGCGCTGCCAGGAACAGCATCGCCATCAGCCGCTCGCGCGGGGTGCGGGCGGCTTGGGCCGAAGCGCTCTGCAGGCTCATCGGCGCACGGTCAGCGCCCAGGGCGCGCCAGGCGCTGCTCGATCGCCGCCATCAACCGTCCACCGATGTCCAGCGGGTGCTTCTTTTCGATTTCGCGGATGCCCGTCGGGCTGGTCACGTTGATCTCCGTGACGAACCCGCCGATCACATCGAGACCGACGAACAGCATGCCGGCGGCCGAGAGCGCCGGGCCGATCTCACCGGCGAGCCACCGCTCCCGCTCGCTGAGCTCGCGGACCTCGGCACGGGCACCGGCGGCGAGGTTGCCGCGGTTGTCGTGCGGCAGCGGGATGCGCGCGAGCGCATAGGGCAGCGGCTCACCGTCGATCAGCAGCACGCGGGTATCCCCGCCGGTGGTGATCTCCGGGAGGTAGCGTTGCGCGATTGCGAAGCGCTGACCGTAATCGGTGAGCGTCTCGAACACCACGTTGCGGTTCTTGTCTTGCGCCTCGAGGACGAAAATCGAGCGCCCGCCCATGCCGTGCAGCGGCTTGCAGACGATCTTGCCGTGTTCGGCGAGGAAGGTCGCCATGTCGCCCATGTCGCGGGTGATCAGGGTCGGAGCGCAGCATTGCGGGAACCAGGCCGTGTAGACCTTCTCGTTCATGTCGCGCAGCCCGCGCGGGCGGTTCACCACCCGCGCCCCCTGCAGCTCGGCCCGCTCCAGGATATAGGTCGTGTAGATGTATTCGGTGTCGAACGGCGGGTCCTTG
>JAPTUI010000652.1 GCA_028067895.1 Pseudomonadota bacterium
ACACCCTGCGCGGCAACTTCAACTGGATGAAGGCGCGTGAGGCGCTGTTCGACTCGGACCTGTTCGGCGACGACACCCCGAAGATCCTCCCGGTGGTCAACCCCAACGGCAGCGACTCGGCCATGCTCGACAATACGCTCGAGCTGCTGGTCCTCTCGGGGCGCCCGCTGGCACACGCGATGATGATGCTGATCCCGGAACCGTGGTCGAACCACGAGACCATGGATCGGGACCTGCGCGCCTTCTATCAGTATCACTCGAGCCTGATGGAGCCGTGGGACGGCCCGGCCTCGATCGCCTTCACGGACGGCAAGCAGATCGGTGCGGTGCTCGACCGCAACGGCCTGCGGCCCTCGCGCTACTACGTCACGCGCGACGACCTGGTCATCATGGCCTCCGAGGCCGGCGTGCTCGACGTGCCGCCCGAGAATGTGGTGCAGAAGGGCCGGCTGCAGCCCGGACGGATGTTCCTGGTCGACACCGAGCAGGGCCGCATCATCGATGATGAGGAGATCAAGCGCTCGGTCGTCTCGCGCCACCCGTACCGTCAGTGGCTCGATCAGCACCTGGTGTACCTGAAAGACCTGCCGCCGGCCGCGGAGATGCCGCCGGCCGATCCGGAGACGCTGCTGCAGCGGCAGATCGCCTTCGGCTATACATTCGAAGACCAGCGCATGCTGCTCGCGCCGATGGCCAAGAACGGCATCGAGGCGATCGGCTCGATGGGCAACGACACTCCGCTCGCAGCCCTCTCCAGCCGCTCGCGGCTGCTCTACGATTACTTCAAGCAGCTGTTCGCGCAGGTCACCAACCCGCCGATCGACTGCATCCGCGAGGAGTTGATCACCGCCTCGGAAGTGTGGCTCGGCTCCGAAGGCAACCTGCTGCGGCCGCAGCCGGCCGACTGTCGCCGGCTCGAGCTGTCCGGACCGATCCTCACCAACGAGGAGTTCGCGCGGGTGCGACGGATGTCACTGCCGGGCTTGAAGGTCGGGGCGCTCTCGATCCTCTTCCGCGCCACGCGCGGGGAGAAGGGTCTCATCAAGTCGATGGAGGAGCTGTGTCTGGCCGCGCGGCGTCTGATCGAGGACGAGGAGGTCAACGTCCTGATCCTCAGCGACCGCGGAGTCTCACGGGACTTCGCCGCAGTGCCGGCGCTGCTCGCCCTGAGTGGACTGCATCATTACCTGATCCGCGAGGGTCTGCGTACCCGGGTGAGCATCGTGCTGGAGACCGGCGAGGCGCGTGAAGTGCACCACTTCGCCCTGCTCATCGGTTACGGCTGCTCGGCGGTGAACCCGTACCTGGCATTCGAGACACTCGAGCAGCTGATCCGCGACGGCCTGATTACCCAGATCGACACCACGCTGGCCTGCAAGAACTTCGTCAAGGCGGCCACCAAGGGCGTGGTCAAAATCATGTCGAAGATGGGCATCTCGGCCATCCAGAGCTATCACGGCGCCCAGGTGTTCGAGGCGGTCGGTCTGCGCCAGGACGTCATCGACCAGTACTTCACCTGGACGGCCTCGCGCATCGGCGGCATCGGGATGGAGACGATTGCGCAGGAAGTACTGCAGCGCCACCGCGCCGCCTTCGCCGCGCACAAGAGCGACCCGACGCTCGACACCGGCGGGCAGTACCAGTGGCGCGCCGACGGCGAGTATCACCTGTTCAATCCGGAGTCGATTCACCGACTGCAGAAGGCGGTGCGCACCGGCAGCTACGCGACCTACAAATCCTACGCGCGTCTGATCGATGAGCAGACCAAGCACCTCGCCACGCTGCGCGGCCTGCTCGAGTTCGTGCCGTTCGAACGGGTGCCGATCGAAGAAGTCGAGCCGGTCGAGCGCATTTTGAAGCGCTTCAAGAGCGGTGCGATGTCCTACGGCTCGATCAGCAAGGAAGCGCACGAGACGCTCGCGATCGCCATGAACCGCATCGGCGGCAAGAGCAACACCGGCGAGGGCGGGGAGGATCCGGATCGTTACGCGCCGCTGCCGAACGGCGACTTGAGGGCGAGTGCCATCAAGCAGGTCGCCTCGGGGCGTTTCGGGGTGACCAGTCAATACCTGGTGAACGCCAAGGAACTGCAAATCAAGATGGCCCAGGGCGCCAAGCCCGGCGAGGGCGGGCAGCTGCCCGGCACCAAGGTCTATCCGTGGATCGCCAAGACGCGTCACACTACGGCCGGGGTGGGACTGATCTCCCCGCCCCCGCACCACGACATCTACTCGAGCGGGGATCTGGCCGAGCCGATCCATGACCTGAAGAATGCCAACCATCACGCGCGCATCAGCGTGAAGCTGGTCTCGGAGATCGGCGTGGGCACGATTGCCGCCGGCGTTGCGAAAGCGCACGCCGATGTGGTCCTGATCAGCGGTCACGACGGCGGTACCGGGGCCTCGCCGCAGACCTCGATCACTCATGCGGGCCTGCCCTGGGAACTCGGCGTCGCCGAAGCGCACCAGACGCTGGTGCTGAACAACCTGCGCAGCCGCATCACCATCGAGGCGGACGGACAGCTCAAGACCGGGCGTGACGTGGTGATCGCAGCCCTGCTCGGCGCTGAGGAGTTCGGCTTCGCCACCGCACCGCTGGTGGCGATGGGCTGCATCCTGATGCGCGTCTGCCACCTCAACACCTGCCCGGCAGGAGTTGCGACCCAGGATCCGCGCCTGCGCGAGAAGTTCGCCGGAACGCCCGAGCATGTGGTCAATTTCATGCGCTTCATTGCCCAGGACGTGCGCGAGATCATGGCCGAACTCGGCTTTCGCACCGTCGATGAGATGATCGGTCGGGTCGACCGGCTGCGGCCGAAGAAGGCGATCGAACACTGGAAGGCCAAAGGCTTCGACTTCAGCCACATCCTCTATCAGCCGGACGTCGGCGAGGACATCGGCCGCTTCTGCCAGATCGCTCAGGACCACGGCATCCAGAAGTCGCTCGACATGACGACGCTGCTGCCCCTGTGCGCCCCGGCAATCGAGCGGGGTGAGCCGGTGCGCGCCGAACTCTCGATCCGCAACGTCAATCGCGTCGTCGGCACCATCACCGGCAGCG
>JAPTUI010000130.1 GCA_028067895.1 Pseudomonadota bacterium
ACAGCGCGGGATCCACCGGGACCAATCTGCTGCGCGCGCAGAGCCTGTTGCAGACACTGCTGGCCGATCCGACATCCGCACTCGCGCCGGCCGCGCGCACCGTGGCGCGACTCGATCTCACTTTGATTACGCAACAATTGACCGACGCGCAAAGAGACCGCACTCTAGCGGCCACGAATGCTTCCGAGATCGCGCAATTGAACGCCCAACTCGACGCCCTCGCCGATCAGAATGTCGCCCTGCAGCGACAGTTGGATGAGGCGAGCGCCAAACTGGCGGCGATCGCCAACATCGAGAAGACCCTCAATCAGAGCAAACTCTCGCCCCTGACACTAGGTTCCCCAAAGTGAACATGCTCCCGCAACTCACCGCTGTCCCCGCGCGCGCGAAGACCCCAACCCACACCACCCGGCACAAGCCCCGCATCCTCGTCGTCGACGACGATCCGGGACTGCTGCGGCTGCTGACCATCCGGTTGCGCGCCGAGAACTACGAGGTGGAAGCCGTCGAGGGCGGACCGCAGGCGCTTGCGGCCGCGGGGCGCTTCCGCCCGGACCTCGTCATCACGGATCTGCGCATGGAGCCGCTCGATGGCATCGGACTGCTGAAGGAGCTGCAGGCGCGCTGGCCCGGACTGAAGGTCATCATGCTCACCGCCCATGGCACCATTCCCGATGCGGTGCAGGCGACGCAAATGGGCGCGTTCGGCTTCCTCACCAAGCCCATCGACAAGCAGGAGCTGCTCGATCAGGTGCAGAAGGCGCTGCGCATCTCGGGCTTTGGCGCCTCGGACGAAGACTGGCGCACCGACATCATCACCCGCAGCCCCGTCATGGAGGAACGCCTGGCGCAGGCGCAGATGGTGGCCGGCACCGATGCGCGCGTGCTCATCACCGGGGAGAGCGGCACCGGCAAGGAGCTGCTGGCCCAGGCCATTCACCGCGCGAGCCCGCGCCGCCACCGGCCCTTCGTCGCCATCAACTGCGGCGCCATGGCCGAGAACCTACTCGAATCGGAGTTGTTCGGGCACGAGAAGGGGGCCTTCACCGGCGCCTCGAGCGCCCATGCCGGATTGTTCCGGGCCGCCGACGGCGGCACGCTGATGCTCGATGAGATCGGCGACATGCCGATCCGACTGCAGGTGAAACTCCTGCGCGTCCTGCAGGAGAACCTCATCCGCCCCGTGGGCGGAACCGACCCGGTGCCGGTGAACGTCCGGGTGATTTCCGCCACGCACCGCGACCTGCAGCAGCGTCTCGCCGACGGCCAGTTCCGCGAGGATCTCTATTACCGCCTCAATGTCGTGCACATCGAGATGCCGGCGCTCAGTCGCCGCCGCGAAGACATCCCGCTCCTGGTGGCGCATTTCCTGGCGCAGATCGCCGCGGAGACCGGGGTGCGCAAGATCTACGCGCCCGAGGCCGTCGAGCTTCTCGCCACGGCCGACTGGCCCGGCAACGTCCGCCAGCTGCACAACGTGGTGCGCCAGAACGTGGCCCTGTCCCAGACGCCGATCATTCCGGTGGAGCTGGTGCAGCAGTCCCTCGGCGGCGCCCCGGGCCGCCTGCCCTCGTTCGATGAGGCCCGCGACGAGTTCACGCGCAGCTACCTGTCGCAGATCCTGCAGATCACCGGCGGCAACGTCACCCAGGCGGCGCGCCTCGCCAAGCGCAACCGCACGGATTTTTATAAGTTGCTCGCGCGCCACCAGCTGAGCGCGGACGAATTCAAGCAGAAATAGCCACGGCCCGAAACTGTGAATTCCATCACAGTTTCGGGTACGACCGGCTTTAGAAGCGCCCTTCCCTGCCGAGCGGGTCTCCTCCCCAGGCGTCCGGGCGACTAAGCTGTCATTCTTTCGTCACGGGGGTACCCTAAACTGTCTTCACTGGACTACACTTCCCGGCCCGATCTGCGCGACACGAGGTCGCGCCCGCACATGGATGGGCGCTGCTGGCGTCCTTGAGAAGACTTGAGGTACGGAACCAACATGAAATTCGTAGGCAATCCGCAGAACTCGCCCCAGGGGGCGAACCCGTCACCGGCAGACCTTTCCCCCACGGGCAAGATCCGTCAGCTGCGCGCGGTGAGTCGGCCCTATGCCTGGGATCCCTATGAAGTCTGGCGCACGCGTGTCAAGCCCAAGCCCGAGGCTGAACCCGGCAAGAAATGACGCGTTGATGCGGGGGCGCGGCCTCAGCGCCCCTTGCCGAGAAAGACGACCTCCGCGGTCTGCAGCAGGATGGTCAGGTCGAACAACAGGGTGTTGTTCTTGACATAATACAAATCGTACTGCAGCTTCTCGAGCGCATCCTGCTCGGAGGATCCGTACGGGTAACACAGCTGCGCCCAGCCAGTGATGCCCGGCTTGACCGTGTGGCGCTCGTGATAGTACGGGATGCGCTCGGCGAGGTCGGCGACGAACTCCGGCCGCTCCGGTCGGGGCCCGACGAGACTCATTTGCCCGCGCAACACGTTCAGCAGCTGCGGCAGCTCGTCGATGCGCGTCTTGCGCATGAACGCCCCCACCCGGGTCACGCGCGGGTCGTTCTTGCTCGCCCACTGCGCCTGCCCGTTCTGCTCGGCATCCACCCGCATGCTGCGGAACTTCAGCAGCTCGAAGGGACGCCCGAGCAGCCCCACCCGCCGCTGCCGGTAGAACACCGGCGCACCCCAGCCCTCCTCGATCTTGATGGCGAGCGCCGCGCACAGCATGACGGGTGAAGCCAGCGTGAATACCGTGAGGCCCGCGGCGAGATCGACGAGGCGCGCGGTCAGCAGCCGCAGTGCATCGCGCCGGAACCCCTCACCGAAGATCATCCACGCCGGGTTCAGGATGTCGATGCGCACCCGGCCGGTCTCGCGCTCGAGGAAGGTCAACTGCTCGGTGACGTCCACGCCGGCGAGACGGCACTGCAGGAGCTCGGCGATGGGAAAGCCGCGCCGGCGATCGTCCATGGCCACCACCACTTCGCTGACATCGAGCCGCGTGCACAAATTCACCAGGCCGACCGTCGGATCGAGCAGCCCGGTCGTGAACTCGCGCACCTCGCCCACCGC
>JAPTUI010000388.1 GCA_028067895.1 Pseudomonadota bacterium
GCGGGCATTTTGCTCGCCAAGGACCTGCTGCGCCTGTGCAGTGACGAGGAGCGTGAACGCTTCGACATCCGCGAATACATGCGCCCGGCGGTGTTCGTGCCGGAATCGAAGCGGCTCGACGTGCTGCTGAAGGAGTTCCGCGGCAACCATCAGCACATGGCGATCGTGGTCGACGAGTACGGCGGGGTCGCCGGCCTGATTACCATCGAGGACGTCATCGAGCAGATCGTCGGGGAGATCGACGACGAATTCGACGTCGAGGACGATCAGAACATCCGCAAGGAAGCCGACCGGCAGTATCTGGTGCGCGGTGTGACGCGCATCGAGGAGTTCAATGAGCACTTCGGCGCGCGCCTGCCCGAGGAGCAGGGATTCGAGACCGTGGCCGGGCTGCTGATGCGCCGCTTCGGCCGGCTGCCGCGCCGCGGCGAGGCCGTCACCATCGATGGGTTCGAGTTCCGCATCACCCGGGCCGATCGGCGGCGCATCGATGCACTGCGCGTCGTGCTGCCCGCCGGCATGAGCGCGCCGCGCGAGCCGGAGTCGGCGGTTTGAGCGGCGCGGCGCTGAGGGAATTCGCGGCCCGGGTCCGCCGCGCCGCAGGTCCGCGACCGGACGGTCCCTCGCCAGGCCCGCTCTGGCACCATGGCCTCGCACTGTGCGCCGGGGCGATGCTCGCCACGGCGTTCGCGCCGCAGGGCTGGTGGCCGTTCGCGCTGTTGAGTCCGGCATTGCTGCTGGCACTGTGGGAGAGTGCCAGTGCGCGCCGGGCGGCATGGCTCGGATTCTGGTTCGGCTTCGGGCTGTTCGCGGTCGGGACTTACTGGCTCTACAACGCCATCCATCTCGATGCCCCGGTATGGCTCGCTCTGCTGGCGACGCTCGCGCTGATGGGCCTGATGGCGGCCTACCATGCACTCACCGGATATGTGGTGGTCAGATTCTTTCGCAGCGGGCCGCTGCGCTGGCTGCTCGCCGCACCGGGCACCTGGCTGATCAGCGAATGGCTGCGCGGTTGGTTGCTGTCGGGATTCCCTTGGCTGACGCTCGGCTACACGCAAACGGGTACCGCACTCGCGCACCTGGCGCCGCTCGCGGGTGTATACGGCATCAGTCTGGTGCTGCTCGCCGGATCCGGCGCACTCGTGGCGCTGGTGCGCGGCACCTTGCGCGTGCGTCTGATCGGTGCGACGGTGCTGATCGCACCGTGGCTCGCGGCGGCCGCGCTGGGCGGCACTGCATGGACGCACCCGTCCGGGCCGTCGACCTCGGTGGCCATCGTGCAGGCCAATATTCCCCAGCACGAGAAGTGGCAGAGCGCGCATTCCGACCGGATCCTCGCGCGCTACAGGCGCATGACCGAATCGGCCCTCGGCACGCGCCTGATCGTCTGGCCGGAGTCCGCTCTGCCGGACCTGATCAACAACCTGTTTCCCTATGTCGCCAGCCTGGATCGTGCTGCCCGTGCACACGGTTCGGCGCTCGTGCTCGGCACGCTGCGCGAGTCCTCCTCGGGCGATTACTACAACTCGATTCTCGCCCTCGGTCGCGAAGCCAGCTGGTACGACAAGGACCACCTGGTGCCACTCGTGGAGATCATTCCGCTGCCGCGCTTCGTGCGCCGCTGGCTGCGGGAGATGAACCTGCCGTCCTCGAGTTTCACCCGCGGCGGCCCTGATCAGAAGCCGCTGCCGGTGGCGGGTCTGAAGCTCGGCCCGACGGTGTGCTACGAAGTGGCCTACGGTGGCTACATGCTGCGCATGCTGCCGGAGGCCGATGTGCTCGTGAACGTCACGGACGACGCCTGGTTCGGCGACAGCTCCGAGCTCGCCCAGCAGTTCCAGATGGCCCGTATGCGCACCCTCGAGGAGGGGCGGTACATGATCGTCGCGACCGACGACGGCATCTCCGGGGTCATCGGGCCGCAGGGACAGATCATCGCGCAGGCCCCGGCCATGCGCGCCGTCGTGCTGAAATCCGCGGTCATCCCGATGAGCGGCATGACGCCCTTCGCCCGGGTCGGCAACGGGCTTGCCGTCGTGCTGGCGGGGGCTGCCTTGAGCGCGGCGTTCGCGCTGCGGCGGCTCGGCCGCCGCCGTACAATGCCCCTGCCGTGAGGCGCCGCGAGGCGACCTGCGGCGTCCACCTCCGCTGAATTTGAGAACACCCAGGCGATTGTCCGATGGAACAGACCTACGATCCGGCGGCCGTCGAGCGCGCGGCGCAGCAGTATTGGGAAACGAACGGCACGTTCAACGTGCGCGAAGTGCCCGGTCGGGAGAAGTTCTACTGCCTCTCGATGTTCCCCTATCCGTCGGGTCGGCTGCACATGGGGCATGTGCGCAACTACACCATCGGCGATGTGCTCGCCCGCTACATGCGCATGCAGGGGCGCAACGTGCTGCAACCGATGGGCTGGGACGCATTCGGGTTGCCGGCGGAGAACGCCGCCATGGGCAACGGCGTGCCGCCGGCCCGCTGGACGCGCCAGAACATCGAGTACATGCGCCGCCAGCTCAAATCGCTCGGTTTCGGCATCGACTGGAGCCGTGAGCTGGCGACCTGTGACCCGACCTACTACCGCTGGAACCAGTGGCTGTTCCTGCGCATGCTCGAGAAGGGCATCGCGTACCGTCGGACCGGGGTGGTCAACTGGGATCCGCTCGACCAGACGGTGCTCGCCAACGAACAGGTGATCGAGGGGCGCGGCTGGCGTACCGGGGCGCTGATCGAGAAGCGCGAGATCCCCATGTATTATCTCAACATCACGCGCTATGCCGAGGAACTGCTCGGGGACCTCGAGCAGCTGCCGGGCTGGCCGGAGCGCGTGAAGCTGATGCAGGCGAACTGGATCGGCCGCAGCGAGGGGTGCGAGGTCGCCTTCCCGTATGCACCCGACACGCGTGCGGCGCTCGGCGGCGAGGGGACTCTGAAGGTCTTCACCACGCGTGTCGACACGCTCTACGGCGTGACGTTCATGGCCGTGGCCGCCGAGCACCCGGTGGCGCTCGCCGCGGGCGCCGGCAATGCCGAGCTCGCCGCGTTCATCGAGGAATGCCGGCGCGGCAGCGTCATGGAGGCCGATGTCGCCACCCAGGAGAAGAAAGGCATGCGCACCGGATTGCACGTGCTGCATCCTTTCACCGGCAAGCCGATCGAGATCTGGGTCGCGAACTACGTGCTGATGAGCTACGGCGAGGGCGCGGTGATGGGCGTTCCGGCCCACGACGAGCGGGATTTCGAATTTGCCAGCCGCAACGGCATCGAGATCGCCATGGTGGTCCGTTCGGCGAACGCCGCCTACGAGCGCATCGAGGCGCCTTGGCAGAGCGCCTATGGCGAGCACGGCATTACGGTGAACTCCGGGGCGTTCTCCGGGCTGGATTTTCAGGCTGCGGTCGCCGCCTTTGCCGCGGAGCTGGAGCGACGCGGCCTCGGTCGCAAGCGGGTGCAGTACCGGCTGCGCGACTGGGGCATCTCGCGCCAGCGCTACTGGGGCTGCCCGATTCCGCTCATCCACTGCGAGCACTGCGGCGAGGTGCCGGTGCCGGATGCACAGTTGCCGGTGCGCCTGCCGGAGGACCTGGTGCCGGACGGCAGCGGCAATCCGCTGGCGAAATCCGCCGCGTTCTACCGCTGCGAATGCCCGCGCTGTGGGCGCACCGCACGCCGCGAAACCGATACCATGGACACGTTCGTCGACTCGTCCTGGTACTACCTGCGCTACGCCTGTGCGGATCAGGACCAGGCCATGGTCGATGCGCGCACCGATTACTGGCTGCCGGCCGATCAATACATCGGCGGCATCGAGCACGCCATCCTGCACCTGCTGTACTCGCGCTTCTGGACCAAGGTCATGCGCGATCTGGGACTGGTGCACTGTGACGAACCGTTCACCAACCTGCTCACCCAGGGCATGGTGCTCAATCACATCTACTCGAACGTCGCGGCCGACGGCCGGCGCCGCTACTACAACCCGGCCGACGTGCGCACGCAGCGCGCTGCGGACGGCTCGGAGATCTTCGAGGTGAGCGGGCCGGACGGGCAGGCCGTGCGGGTCGAGTACGGTGGCCTCGGCAAGATGTCCAAGTCCGAGAACAACGGCGTCGATCCGGAGGGCCTGGTGGCCCGTTTCGGGGCGGACACCGCCCGGTTGTTCACGATGTTCGCGGCGCCCCCGGAGCAGACTCTCGAGTGGTCGGACGAGGGCGTGCAGGGCGCCTCGAGGTTCCTGCGGCGCGTGTGGACTGCGGTTTACGAGCACGTCAGCGGTGGTTTGCCGCCGCGGCTCGAGGCGACGCAGCTGAGCCCGCCGCAGCGGGCCCTGCGCCGCGCTGCGCATCAGGCACTCGCCAAGGCGACCGACGACATCGGCCGCCGGCGCAATTTCAACACGGCGATCGCCGCGTGCAACTGCTGAATTCGGTCGGGCGCTTCGATGATGCGACCCCCGGCGGGCGCGCCGCGCGGCACGAGGCGCTCGAGATCATCACCCTGGTGCTCGCCCCGATCGTGCCGCACCTGAGCCATGCGCTGTGGCAGGCCCTCGGACACGAGCGCGCCGTGGTCGATGAGCCCTGGCCCGAGGTCGACGCTGCCGCGCTGGTGCAGGACACGGTCGAGCTGGTCGTGCAGGTCAACGGCAAGCTGCGCGGGCGCATCCAGGTGCCCGCCGGCGCCGACGAGGCGCTGGTGCGCGAAGCGGCGCTCGCCGACGAGCAGGTCACCCGTTTCATCGCGGGTCAGCCGATCCGCAAGGTCATCGTCGTGCCCGGCAAACTCATCAACATCGTGGTCTGAGCCGCCGTGAAATCCACCCTGCTGCGCCGCTTCGCTTGCGCCTGGGCCGCCTCCGCCGTGCTGCTGCTGGCGGGCTGCGGCTTTCATCTGGAAGGCCGCACGGTGCTGCCGGCGGTGATGCGCCGGCCCTACATCCAGGCGTCCGACCAGCAGAGTGACTTCGTGCACAGCTTGCGTCGCGACCTGCTGATCTCCGGGGCCCATCCGGTCCGCGGGCCTGCCCATGCCACGGCGATCATCGTCGTGCACGAGAGCCGGGTGAAGCGGGTCCTGTCGGTATCGGCCACCAACCGGCCGACCGAGTACGAGGTGGTCTACGCGGTGCAGTTCTCGGTGATCGCCGGCGGCAAGACGCTGCTTGAGAAGCAGACCGTGCGGACCTCGCGCTCCTACACATTCAGCGAGAACCTGCTGCTCGCCACCGAGCACGAGCAGGCGATTCTCACCGCAGCGATGGGGCGGGAGCTCGCCGACATCGTGATGCGCCGACTCGCCAAGTTGTGACGAGCGACGTACTGAGGCTCGCCGTGCTCGGGCCGGCGAGCGTGGCGGCGCTGCTGGCGCGCTACGGGATGAGGCTCGAGCTGTTGGCCACCGATGAGCCGATCCCGGGTTCCTTTTGGGGCGAGTGTGAGGCGGGGCTGCGCGGCGAGACGCTCTACGCCCGGCCCGATACGCCAGTGCACTCCATCCTGCACGAGGCGTGTCATTTCATCTGCATGAGTCCCGAGCGCCGCGCGGCGCTCGACACCAATGCCGGCGGCGACGATGCGGAGGAGTCCGCCGTGTGCTATCTGCAGGTGCTGCTGTCGGATGCACTGGCCGGCGTCGGGCGCGAGCGGATATGTGCAGACATGGACGCGTGGGGCTACAGCTTCCGTCTGGGCAGCACGGGGGCCTGGTTCGAGTGCGACGCCGAGGATGCGCGCGCATGGCTGCGCCGTCACGCCCTGACCGACGCATCGGACCGGCCTACCGGGCGGTGCCGGGACTGACCGACCGGTCGGGCTGCGCGGACGGACCTGCCCGACCGAGGCCGATGCGCTGGCGCATGGTGCGCGAATCGGCCGCGCCGCTCAGTAATGCGGCGGGCGTTCCTCTTCCGGCGTGCGCGGCGTGACGTCCGATTCGTAGGTCTGCAGGCGTGAGGCGAGCGCCCCGATCTGCTCGCGCAGAGCCTCGATGTCCCGGTGCTGGCGGAACACCACGTCGCTGAGTTCGGCGTTGGCCCGCTCCAGAAAGGCGATCTTGATCTCGATCTGTTCGATCGCGTGGGCGTTCACGGCGGGCTCGTCTCCGGGTCGAAAGGCGTGGCGCATTGCAACCGCATCAACCGTGGCCGTCAAGCGCCGCGGCCAGGGCGGCTGCGCTTCGGGTCGCGCCACGCCGTGGTATTTCCGTATGGCGGGT
The DNA here is from genome assembly GCA_028067895.1 of Pseudomonadota bacterium. Taxonomy (GTDB): domain Bacteria; phylum Pseudomonadota; class Gammaproteobacteria; order Steroidobacterales; family Steroidobacteraceae; genus 13-2-20CM-66-19. Next base: position 6,211 of record JAPTUI010000388.1, read on the forward strand.
CTGCCGCGGCATTGCATAGTGTGCGCTCGTGTCCTCACCGGGACCGGGGCTCCATGAGGGGCCCGCCGGAAACGCTCTACGGCACCGATCATCATGGCGCTGCTGCACAGATTTATCGACCGAGCGGCCGCGGGCGTGGCCCTCGCCCGCGAATTGAAGCGCAAAGGGCTGCATCCGCCGTGGATCGTGCTCGGCTTGGCGCGCGGCGGAGTCGCGGTCGCCGTCGAGGTCGCGGCCCGCCTGGGCGCACCGCTCGATGTGATGCTGGTGCGCAAGATCGGTATGCCCGGGCAGGCGGAGTTTGCCATCGGCGCCATTGCGTGGGGCGGCATTACAGTTCGCGATCCGCACATCGTGCGCGACGGCGAAGACCTCGCCGCGGCATTCGACGCGCAGGCGGTGTGTGAGCGGCGCGAGTTGGAGCGTCGCGAACGGGTTTTCCGGGCGGGACTTGCACCCCTGACGCTCACGGACAAGACGGTCATCCTGGTCGATGACGGGATCGCTACCGGTTGGACCATGCTCGCGGCCGTCCGTGCCGCCCACAAGGCCGGCGCTGCGCACATCATTGCGGCAGCGCCTGTGGCCTCGCACGCGGCGCTCGGACCCATTCGCGCCGAAGCGGACGACGTCGTGATCGTGCATGTTCCGCCGCAACTGATGGCCATCGGGGAGTGGTACGAGCATTTCGAGCAGCTCGAGGACACCGAGGTCTCGCGTTTGCTCGCAAAGGGTCGCACCGAGCCCGCCATGGCCGAATGAGACTGCCATGAACACCGTGCGCGCACGCACCGTGGCGATCGAGCTCGCAACGGTGAGACTCGAGGGCCTGCTGCGCGTGCCCCGGGGCGCCCGCGGGCTCGTCCTGTTCGCGCATGGCAGCGGCAGCGGCCGGCTCAGTCCGCGCAACACCTACGTTGCCCAGTACCTCTCGGCGTTCCGGCTCGCCACGCTCCTGTTCGATCTGCTGACGGTGCAGGAGGCGCGCATCGATGCGGTGACCGGAGCGATGCGTTTCGACATCGCGCTGTTGACGGACCGGCTGGCCGCAGCTACGGCCTGGGTCCGCGCGGCGCCCGCGCTGCCGGATCTGCCTCTGGGGTATTTCGGCGCCAGCACGGGGGCGGCCGCCGCGCTCGCCGCTGCCGCCCGCCTGCCGTACGTCCGGGCGGTGGTGTCCCGCGGCGGCCGCCCGGACCTCGCCGGACCGGTGCTCGGGGCGGTGCGCGCCGCGACGCTGCTCATCGTCGGCGGCGATGACCGGCAGGTTCTGGCGTTGAATCGCGCGGCGCTCGCGCAATTGCGCGGGGTGGCTCGTCTGCAAGTGGTGCCGGGCGCGACGCATCTATTTGCCGAGCCCGGCGCGCTGGAGCACGTCTCGGCGTTGGCCGGAGCCTGGTTCGAGCAGCATCTGTGTGCCCCGGCCTTGGGGCGAGTGCAGCGCGAGGCGGGCTGATGGCGGCCGAGGCGGTGCTGCTCGCCCTCGACGAGAGCGGTGTCCTCGGCGCGGCCGTCGCGCGCGAGGCAGGTCTGGCGCTGCTGCCGATCGAGGCGCGCCGCTTCGAGGGCGGAGAATTCAAACTGCGGCCGCTGCAGTCGGTGCGCGGCCGCGACACGTTCGTCGTGCAATCGCTCGCCGCGAGTCCGGCGGTACCGGTGTGCGAGCGCCTGGTGCGGCTGCTGTTTCTGTTGCAAGGGTTGCATGACGCCGGTGCCCGCTCCGCGACGGTGCTCGTGCCGTACCTGGCGTTCGCCCGCAAGGACCGGCGCACGCAGTTGCGCGATCCGGTCAGCGCCAGGTACGTCGCGGAGCTGCTCGAAGCAGCACATGCGGGTGTGGTCATCGGTCTGGATGTGCACAACCCGGTGGCGTTCGACAATGCATTCCGGGTTCCAACCATTCACCTGACCGCCATCCCGATGATGGCGGCGCACTTCGCCGGCCAAAACCCCTCGGCGCGGCTCGCCGTGGTCTCCCCGGACGTCGGTGGCATCAAGCGCGCACAGATTTTCCGCGAGCAGCTCATCGCGCACCTCGGTCGCGAGGTGGAACTGGCGTTTGTCACCAAGCGCCGCGCGAGGGATGTCGTCTCGAGCGGGAGTCTGCTCGGGGACGTGACCGGATGCACCGTCATCGTGCTCGATGATCTGTGCGCCACGGGCGGGACGCTGATTCGTGCGGCGCACGCCTGCCGGCGGGCCGGAGCCGATTCTGTCTACGTGGCCGTCACGCACGCACCGCAGCCGAGCGGTCTCGATGCGCTGGCAGCGGCCGAGGTCATCCGCGGCATCGTCGTGACCGACAGTGTCGGGCTCGACGTGCCGACGGTGGGCCGGGCGCAGGCCTCGGGCAAACTCCTCACGCTGTCGGTCGCGCCGCTGCTCGGCCAGGTCGTGCAGCGGATGGCGAGCGGCGTTGCGGTGGCGCCGCTGCTCGAGCAGTGGCCGGTGCGCCCCGGGGAGTGACCCGGCGGGCCGCCCCGCGGGCCGCGGTGGCCGTTCGGCCGGCGCGGCTCAGCGCACGGCGTCCCAGGCGCAGTGCATCGGCAAGGTACGACTCGGCGCGGGCACGCCAGGCCGGCTGCTCGAGCGCGAAGGCCGCATCGCGCAGATGCCAGGCGCTGATCAGCGCGCGCACCGCGGCGCGACGGCTCATGTAGAAGTCGATCAGCGCTGCCGGTACGCGGTCGGCGCTCGAGCGGCGGTAATGCGCAATCAGGCGCGAGGCGCTGCGGGCGCCCGCGAGGCGCGCGCATTCGAGTGCCAGGAACGCGATTTCCTCGGCCGGATCGAGCCGCCGCAGGTCGGCGTCGAACTCCAGACAGTCGATCACGCACAGCCGCGAGGCGCGCGAATCTAGGAACACGTGCTCGGGTCGAAGATCGCCGTGCCCGTCACGCAGTTGCGCGGCGCGTTCGCGCAGGAGCGCTCCGTGCGCGGTGAGGAACTGCCGCTGAACCTTCGCCAGCGCCGCCACCCGGCGCGCATCGAGGCCGAGGTCGGCCGCGCACAACGCCCGGGCCGTGCTGGCCGTCTGCCGCCGCAGCCGCGCCAGATACGCTGCCTCGCCCATCGGCCGCTGCTCGGCGGCTGCGAAGAACCCCGAGAGCGTTGCCGTCAGCCGGGCCCAGTCGCGCTCCGTGACGCCACGGCGCACAAGCGTCCGCTCGAGGCTGCGCCGTGGCGCGAGCCTGCGCATCCGCACGAGCCAGTCGACGACTCGTGTTCCCGACCGCAGCGAAAGTCGTCCGGTGCGCGTCTGCTTCAGCGCCGCGAGGCCTAGATACACCGACGGGGCGAGCCGTCGGTTCAGCTGCAGTTCGGTGCGGCACGCCCGCTCCCGGTCCGCGAGGGTGCGGTAGTCCATCGAGGTCTGGCGCATCGGTTTCTTCAGCTTCAGGGCGTACGACCCGACGAGAAACACCCAGGCGTAGTGCGTTTCGATGCACCCGATCGAGCGCGGTCGCGGCGTGTAGTGGCGCGGATCGGCCAGGTACGCGAGCTTTGCCGGCAGCGATGGAGCCGCGGGGGACGTGAGGGTGCGGTTCGAACGACTCATGCAGCGCGGGGGGGCGATCCGATTCAGCGGTACGTGCCTGCACACGCAGCGCCACCGCAGTCGCCGGCCACGTGCACTGCACTGTCGGGCACCGCGGCGACATCCGCCATCCGTAGAGCCCGCAGCGAGCGCCTGGCGGGCCGACCGACTCGAGGGGGCGTACGGCCGGAACGGAGCGGCTTAGGGATTTCCCTCACTGTCGGCGCACCCCGACTGGGCGTATCAGATGCCGGCATAGCGCAGGCGCGCGGCGCTCAGGAGCGGACCGCCATGAACCCAACTCTTCGTGCAGCCTCTCAGCCAGAACTGTCTCTTGCGGCACGCCCCAAACGCAGCCGAGCGCGCGAAGGTCTGCTGGCCTTGCCACCGCCCCGGGTCCGCGGCGGGATGCCATTGTATTCGGCGCTCGCGCAGCGACGCTCGACCCGTGAGTTCTGCGACCGTCCGCTCACCCCCCAAGTGCTTTCCACCCTGCTGTGGGCCGCCCATGGCGTCAATCGCGACAGCGGCGAGCGTACGGCGCCGTACTGGCGTCACGTGATGGTCATCGACGTCTATGTTGCGATGGCGGATGGCGTATGGTTATTCGAGCCGCAGGGCCGCACGCTCATCGCACACTTGCCGAACGATATTCGCGCCGCGACGGGTACTCAGGAGTTTGCCGGGACAGCGCCGCTCGATCTGATCTACGTCGCGCACGGCGAGCGGATGAGCGGTCTGTCGCTCGTCGAGCGTCGCCTGTATGCGTCGGTGGACGCTGCATTCATCGGGCAGAACGTGTATCTGTGCTGTGCCGCCGAGGGGCTCGGTACGGTGTTCCGCGGCGCGATCGACTATCGGGCACTGACCCGTGCGCTGCAGCTGCCGCGCGAGCAGTTCGTCACGTTCGCGCAGACGGTCGGTTATCCTCGGGAAGGAACCTGAGATGAGCGAGCCGGGTGCGGCTCCCGACCGCCATCTGACATCCTTCCCGTGGTAGCGTGGCCCCACTGGGGCAGGTCACGGTTTCAGGTGACACCCGCAGGATCGCTGGCGAGTCGCGCATACATTTTGAAATTTCCAGGTGCACCGCGCACCTGACGGTAGGCGCGCAGCAGACCCTCGAACGCGAAGCCACACTTGAGCAGCACGCGCTCGGAGCGCACATTCGTCTCCAACACCGTGGCCTGCAGCCGCTGCAAACCGAGTGTTGCGTACGACCAGGCCGTGACGGCGCCGCAGACCGCAGTGGCGATTCCGCGGCCCCAGTACGGGCGCGCGAGATCGTAGGCGAGTTCGGCGCTGCGGTGCTCGAGCGAGATCGTATGCAAGCCGATCGTCCCGAGCAGGCGGCCCAATCGCTCATCGATGATGGCGAAGCGCAGCGGGGCGGCCGGGTCTTGCGATCGGTAGCGGCGCAGAAGTGCCACGAGCGATTCGAGTCCGTGCAGATTCCAACTCGTGTGTTCGATGACCGAGGGGTCCGACAGATACGCATGCCAGTCCGGAAGGTCCTCGTCCACGAGTCCCCGCAGCGCGATGCCCGGAAGTGGGCATCGCGGCGGGTCATGGACGATCACGGTCGGCTACGCGGCGGCGAGTCGCAGGTCCGCTCAGGCCTTCTTCAGCAGCCGCGTGATCCAGACCAGGATGGGGCGCCCGATGAACGCGACGATGATCGAGCCGATCAGGCTGCCACCGTGCCAGATGCCCAGTACACCAAACAGCCATCCGCCGAGCAGGCCGCCGAGGATCCCGAGCACGATGTCCATCAGGACCCCGTAGCCGCCCCCTTTCATGACTTTACCGGCGCCCCAGCCGGCGATCAGACCGACAATCAACCAGGTGATGATGCCCATGCTGTCCCCTGTAGAGCGCGAGCTCTGTGTTCGTTGGATTGCCGGAGCCGCCCGGGCGGCCGTTGATCCGGCGGGCCGATCGTTCTTTATCCGCGAGCCGATTCGATGATACGCCGCGCCGCGGACCCTCACAACGCGCGGGGCCGAATGTCGCGCGCCGGCGTCGTTGGCCGCAGGCGTCACTCGAGCGGCCAGACCTGGATCCGCTCGGCGTCCAGATCGAACCGGCAGGGTTGTCCCGCCGGCAGATCGGCGGCGCACGCCGCGCCGATCAGCGCATCCCCGAATCGGATCAGCGCTCGGGGCATTGGTCCATCCGTACGGCGCTCGACGATACCGCCGTAACGGCCGCTCTCGTGCAGCCAGACGCGGTCGGCCGGCACGCTCCAGCCGACCCGTCCGGCGGGCAGCGCCGCGCCGGGAACCACGAGCGTCGTGGCGCGCCCGAGGGCGAGCTCGTGTGTTCCTGCACTGAGGGCAGTGTTGACGTCCTCAGCGCCGAGCAGACGGGCGGCCAGCTCATTGACCGGACGACGGAGCACCTCGGCCGCCGGACCGCTCTGCAGCGGGCGGCCCTCGGCCAACACCAGGATGTCATCGGCGAGCAGCAGCGCCTCGCCCGGATCGTGGGTCACGAGCAGCGTGACCACCGGCAGTTCCGCCTGCAGCGCACGTAACTCGCGACGCAGCGCTGCGCGCAGCGGCGCATCCAGCGCGGAGAACGGCTCATCGAGCAGCAGCAGCTCGGTGGGCCGCACCAGCGCACGGGCGAGCGCGACGCGCTGTTGCTGACCCAGGGACAGCTCCGCGGGCCGACGATGCTCGAGCGCGCCGAGTCCGAGCCGCTCGAGCCAGCGGGCCGCGAGTGCCGGGTCGGCGCCGGCCGGGAAGGCGAGTTGACCCTGCACGTCCAGGTGCGGAAAGAGCGCATAACTCTGTGGCACGTAGCCGATGCGCCGCGCCTCGGGCGGCAATGCGCTCAACTCGCGCGTGCCGATGTGCGTCGTGCCGTGCGGACAGCGCTCCAGGCCCGCGATCAATTTCAGTGTCAGTGATTTGCCCGAGCCGGACGGCCCGAGGATCGCGAGCCGGCGTGCCGTGCTCTGCCAGTGCACCGCGAGCGAGAAGCCGCGCAGAGATTTTTCGAACGAGAACGACAGACCGCCCGGAGCGGGCGGCAGTGCGGGCGCGGCGCTCGGCGCGGTACTCACCGCTCGGCGCGGCGTGATCGGCGCCCGAGCGCGGACCGCGCGCCGGGTACCGGCGAGGGTGCTCAGGGCCATCACTCCCAGCGCCAGCACGAGCGCCGGCAGCAACACCGGCAGCATCGCGGGCAGACCCTGCTCGCCGAATGCCACGTAGGTGTACACCGGCAGCGAGTAGGGATGGTAGGCGACCATCACCGTGGCCCCGAACTCTCCGAACGCACGCAGCCATGCGAGCAGCAGACCGGCGAGCAGCGCCGCTCGTGTCGTCGGCAACGTCGCGCGCAGGAACACCGCGAGCCGGCCGCGGCCGAGCGTCGCGGCGACATCCTCGATCGCCGGATCCATCGCGGCAAATGCCGAACGCGCCGCGATGATGACGAACGGTGCGGACACGAAGGTTTCGGCGAGCACGATGCCGGCGAAGGAGTCCGTGAGCGCACCGTGGGCGAGCCGTCCGAGCGGACCGTGGTAGCCGAGCAGGAACAGCAGCAGCACGCCGCTGGCGAGCGGGGGCAATGCCAGGGGCAACTGCACGAGCAGACCGAGCACACTCATGGCGCGGCCGCGCACGCGCGCGAGCAGCCAGCCGAGCGGGATACCACACAGCGCCGTCAGCGCCGTTGCGAGGCTCGCGCTGGCGAGCGATACGGCGCAGGCATGCGCCAGTGCGCCGTAATCGACGCTGCTCCAGTGCGTCGCGGCCGCCGCCTGCACGCCGGCCAGCAGCGGGGCGAGCAGATACATCGCCAGCAGTGCGGCGAGCCAGGGCAGAGGCGAGGCGAGCGATCGCGACACGGGGCGCGCCTAGGCGGGCGGACGCGTCGGCCCGCGGGCGCCAGCCCCCGGGCGCGTGTGGCTCATCGCGGTGCGCCGTCGTGCAGCAGCCGGCGCAGCGGGCCGGGCAGCGTCCGCTCATCGCCGCTCGCGACGGGTGCGAACACTCTCAGGCCGTGTGCCCGCATCAGCTTGCGGCCGACGGGGCCGAGCAGAAACTCGATGAAGGCCACCCCGGCGCGCCGATGCGGGGCGTCCCTGACCAGAGCGACCGTATAGAGGGCCTCAGGGGTAAGTTTGGGCGGCAGGCGGACCGAGGGAATCCCGGCCGCGGCGGTCTCGGTCGAGTAGAAGAACCCGGCATCGAGCTGCCCGGACTGCAGCCGCCCGAGCAGCGTCTCCTCGGGCAGCACTTGGGCGGGATTCTCCGCCGCGCCGAGCACGCGGTGCGCCAGTCCCGGCAGGTGATATCGAACCGCTGCGCGGCGCAGCAGACGCACGGTGAGCGCCCCCTTCGGGTCGAGTTTCGGGTCGGTGCGGCCCAGGCGCAGGCCCGGCTGCTGCAGGACCTGGTACCACGGCCGCGAGCGCCACAGCGGCGCGAAGCGGCTCTGCGGGTTGTAGCCGATCACCAGCGGTGAGCGGGCGAAGGTGAGGTAGGCGCTGATCCAGCGGCCGTTGCGCCGCCCCATCAGGCGAGCGTTGATCGCCGGCGCGGCGCTGATGAACACGTCGGCACGGCGCAGCCGTGCGGCGATCTCGTTGGCCAGCAGCTTCGAGCCGCCGGCAAAGCCACGGAAGCGATCGCCGCTCGCCTGATCGAAGGCCGGACCGATCGCCTGCTCCATGAGATTCACCAGCGAACCGGCGTACAGCACGTTGACGTCCGTACCGGCGCGGGCGGGTGCGGCCGCGCTGAGAATTGCACCGAGCAGCGCGGCCGCCGCGCCGAGTGCCGCGGCTCGCGCACGCGGTGCGCGCTCTGGCGTCGGGCGGGTGCTCCCACGTCGCCGGGCGCGCTGTGCGAGGGTGAGGTTCATGGAAGGATCCTACCGCCTCTGCAGCGTAACCGTCCGCTCAGCGGAACCGGTCGGTGGCGCTCACCAACTCGTGCAGGTTGCCGCGCTCGAACGCGGAGTGTCCGGCATCCGGCACGATGCGCAGGTCCGCCTCCGGCCAGGCCCGATGCAGGTCCCAGGCGCTGCGCATCGGACAGACCACGTCGTAGCGGCCCTGGACGATCACCGCCGGGATGTGCCGAATGCGGCCGATGTCCTCGAGCAGCTGCGCATCGCTGCGAAAGAAACCGCCGTTGACGAAATAATGGCACTCGATGCGGGCGAACGCCTCGGCGTAGGCGCCTGCGGCAAATTTGGCGACGTACTGCTCCGAGGTGCGCAAATAACTCGTCGCGCCCTCCCATCCCGACCATGCTTGCGCGGCGCGGGCGCGCTCGGTGCGGTCCTCGCTCGTGAGGCGGGCGTAGTAGGCGCGTATCAGATCGGCGCGTTCGGCCGGCGGGATCGGTTCGAGATACTGCTCCCACAGGTCTGGGAACAGGGCCGCAGCGCCGCCGCTGTTCTGGTAGAACCACTCCAGTTCCCAGCGGCGCAGCATGAAAATGCCGCGTAGCACCAGCTCGGTGACGCGCCCCGGGTGCGCCTGCGCGTAGGCGAGCGCCAGCGTCGAGCCCCAGGAGCCGCCGAACACCAGCCAGCGCTCGATGCCGAGGTGCTCGCGCAGCCGCTCGATGTCCGCGACCAGATCCCACGTGGTGTTCTGGCGCAGCTCCGCGTGCGGCCGGCTCTTGCCGCAGCCGCGCTGATCGAACAGTACGATGCGATAGCGCGTCGGGTCGAAAAATCGGCGCATTTTCGGGTCGGTGCCGCCGCCGGGGCCGCCGTGCAGGAACACGGCAGGCTTGCCCTGTGGGTTGCCGCTTTCCTCGAAGTAGATCTCGTGCAGGTCCGAGACGCGCAGCCGGCCGGTGCGGTAGGCCTTCAGGGGCGGGTACAGCCGACGGCGCGCGCCGTCGGGTCGTTGAGCACTCGTCATGGTGCTTTCAGCGTAGCAGATCGGCGCGGACAGGCCCAAGAATGCCCGGTTGCGCCGGCTCTGCCCCGGTTATAATCGCTGTTCCTGCCGTCCGCGACGCTCCCGCTTGAAACTCACCCCTGACAGCCTCGAGGCCCACCTCGCGCAAAAGGTGCTGCCGGCGTACCTGATCTCCGGCGACGAGCCGCTGCTTGCCGCAGAGGCCGCCGATGCCGTGCGCGCACGCGCGCGGGCCGTGGGTTTCACCGAGCGCGAGGTGCATTTCGTCGAGCGCGCCGCGGACTGGGAGGGCGTGCGCGCCTCGGCGGGCGCGCTGTCGCTGTTCGGTTCGCGCCGGGTACTCGAGGTGCGGCTCTCGAGCGGGCGTCCGGGCGCGGCCGCAGGGGCGGTGCTGGTGACGCTGCTTGAGCGAGCCGATCCTGACACGGTGCTGCTGATCCTCGCGCCGCGGCTCGACCGCGATGCCCAGTCGGCCAAATGGGTCCAAGCGGTCGAGCAGCACGGTGCGTGGGTGCCGGTTTGGCCGGTGGAGGCGGGCAAGTTCATTCCCTGGCTGCGTGCCCGCAGCCGGCGGCTCGGCCTCTCGCTCGATGCGCAGGCGCTCGAGCTGCTCGCCGCGCGCACCGAAGGCAACCTCCTCGCCGCACACCAGGAGCTCGAGAAGCTCCAGCTGCTCGGGTCCGGGACCGGCGCCGCCGGGGCACTCGAGGCGCTCGCCGACAGCGCTCGCTTCGATGTGTTCCGGCTGTCCGAGGCGGCGCTCGCCGGGGACCCCGGCCGCTCGCTGCGCGTGCTCGCTGGACTGCGTGCCGAGGGCACTGAGCCGACGCTCGTGCTCTGGGCCCTGACCAAGGCGTTGCGCGATCTGGCCGGGGCGCTGAAGCGCCCGGGCGGCGGGCGCGGCTGGCAGCGGCCCTCTGCTGCGCTCGATGCGGCGGTGCGCCGCGCCGGGCGGCTCTCGCTGCGGGCGCTGATCGTGCGCGCCGCGCGCGCCGACCGCATGATCAAGGGACGGCTGCGCGGGGACCCCTGGGACGAGATGGCGCTGCTTGCGGCCGACCTGTGTGCGCGGCCGGCCGTGTCGGCGCCGCGATCCATGTTCAAATAGCGCCCGAAGGGCTGTGCGCCGCGCACGGCCGAGTGCACGGAAATCATGCAACCCATCGGACTGTTCGGCGGTACCTTCGACCCGATCCATTACGGCCACCTGCGCACGGCGTTCGAGCTGCGCCAGCTGCTGCGGCTCACCGAGGTGCGCTTCCTGCCCACCGGCAATCCGCCGCACCGCGAGCAGACCATCGCCAATGCCGAGCTGCGGCTGCGCATGGTGCGGGCGGCGGTCGCCGGCGAGCCCGCCTTCACCGTCGATGACCGCGAGATGCGCCGCAGCGGCGTGTCGTACTCGGTGGATACCCTCGCTGAGCTGCGCGCCGAGCATCCGCGCCGTTCGCTGTGCCTGCTGCTCGGCATGGACGCGTTTCTCGGGCTGCCCCACTGGCATCGCTGGCGGGAGTTGCTCGCGCTGGCGCACGTCGTGGTCGCGCACCGTCCCGGCTGGAAGGCGCCGACCCAAGGCCCGCTCGGGGAGGTCATGGTCGATCACGGCACCGGCTCGATTCGCGACCTGCACGAGCAGCCCGCCGGCAAGGTGTACATCCACGCCGTGACGCAGCTCGAGATCTCCTCGACCGAACTGCGTCAGCTGATCCTCGCCGGGCGCGATCCGCGCTATCTCGTGCCGGATGAGGTGCGCCGTCTTCTGCTCGACACCCAGTGCTATTCTCCGCACACATGACCACCCGAACTCCCGCGCGACGCGGCAAGACCCCCCGATCCCGCGCACGCGCCAAGGGCGCCGCAGCGCTGCTGCGCGTCGTGCTAGGCGCGCTTGAAGACATGAAGGCCGTGAACCTCAAGGTCATCGACGTGCGCGGCCTCACCGACGTCGCCGACACGCTGGTGATCGCGTCCGGCACCTCCGACCGGCACGTCCGTTCGCTCGCCGAGCACGTGGTTG
>JAPTUI010000073.1 GCA_028067895.1 Pseudomonadota bacterium
GGGACCTCGAATCGCAAAGCGGCCTCGCGAATCAGGGGTTGCCAGCGCGCGGTTCCACAGACGACGGGCGCGTTGGCAGCGATGCTCGCGAGACTGACACTGACAGTGACGACGAACAGGAACAGCAGGCATCTTTTGATGAGGACCCTCCTGATCATTGCCACGTCCACAGCGGTATCGCACGCCCGAGAATGGCGCCTCCCGCCACCGGCCCGAAATATCGGCTGTCATACGAGTCGGGCGCCGACCCAAGGATGAGATATTCGCCGCGCGCGAGGATCACACACCCGGACCACACCGGGAGTGGGCGCCGCTGCGCATCCTCACGCAGTGCTCGAGCGACCGGGCGTCCGTCGATCGAGAGGACTCGGGAGCGCTCACAGACGCGCTCTCCAGGCCCTGCGGCGATACGTTTGACGACCGGAACGGTGATCGGCAAATAGCCGCGCCGCGCCGCCAGTCTTGCCGCAGCCGGAGGGAGGTGCGCGACGACGAACATCCCGACCGACAGCACCCGGGTCGGGACGAGGAAATACCACCCGAGCGCCACGCTCGGGCTCGCGTTGTACACGAGTCGGATCGGCGGATGAATCCACGGCACGCCGAGAAACACCGAAACGCCAACCAATGTCACGACCAGCACGGAAACCGGCCGCGACACTCCCGCAGCCGATCGAGTTGCCGCTTGCCCAGCCTCCGGCGAAATGACCACCGGCTGATCCGCCGCTACGCGCCCATCATCTCGGCCGCAGCTCCCGGTCTCTCCTGCTCGCAAACGAACGATGCGCCCCAGATTCATGGCGCACCCTCCACGGTGCGCTCCCTGAGCGGCTCGGAATGCCGTCGCGATGCAAAGTTCGACCGACCCTCTTCCGTTATGACAGATCCGGAGGATCTGTATGTTATTAGAGTTAAGGGGCGGTATTCGCTCGCGGCATCAAGAACTTGCCCGAGAATTTGCGCCTGATAGCACGATAGTCGTGCGCCTGATAGCACGATACCCCGTGCGCCCGATAGCACGTGTCTATTCACAGCTTATCCCCAGCTTGGAACCTTGCGGCAAGCTGTGCAACCGTCTGCTCGATGCGATGGGCGGGAGCCGCCCAGACATGCAGAAGTTCGCTGCCACGGCGAGTGTGCTCGATCGCCAGTCGGTAACCGGGCAGGCAGCCGGTCCGCACAATCCGACGCAGGTCGATGGCGAAGTCGGAATACCGGGCGAGGCTTCCGGAGCGCACGTGCAGGTGCCTGAGGTCAAACCGCCAGCCGTCCGGCTGCTTGCCCGCGTGCTTGCGGGCGAGCCGGTACAGCCAGCGCTCGATTCCGCCCCCAAGACCGAAGTACGCGCGGTCGATCGTCAGGACGAGAGTTGAATCGAGCACGGTCGCATAGAACCAATCCGGGACGATGAGTTCAAGCCCGAGCGGCCTACCCTCCCCCGTCGCGCGCTCTTTCCACTCGTTGATCCAGGAGAAGCGGTGCAACCGCCGGGTCAGCGGCTGGCGAATCGATGTCGCGACGCTCGTCGATTGGAGCCGGTCGAATGCGGCTTTGAGCCGGCTATAGTCGCGACCGCTGGTCCCTCGACCGATGAAGCTCAGGATCTCGTAGGGCGTCGCGACCAGCAGCCGCGAGGTCGCAATTCCGGCGTCCCGCGCCTCGATGATCTGTGATGCCACCCAGATCAGCACGTCGGCGTCCCAGATGCTGGCGATCCCGTGCTCGGCCGAGCCTTCGACCCGGATCGAGATGTCACCGGCATGGTAATCAATCGGTCGAATGCGCTTCGCCTTGGTGAGCGAGAAGAACGGATAGGACATGAGGTCCTGCAAGTCGCGCGGCGCGAAGTTGGCCGCGAGAGCGCGGAAGGCCGCGAGCTGCTCACGCTCCGAGTGTGCTCGCGCTTCGCCGTGCATGGAGGCTGTCTCTGCGAGGAAGCGCAATCACCGCAGCGCCGCATAATGCACGTCCGAGGTGCTCTCGCAGACGCGCTCGCCTGCCCACGCATCGAGATCCTCGCGGGCATAGATCACCCGGCTGCCAAACTTGCGGAAGCGCGGACCGCCGCCATTCACCCGGAGCTTCTCGAGCGTCCGGGGCGAGAGTCTGAGGACTGCGGCGGCTTCCGCATTCGTGAGGTAACGGCCGGTGACCGGCGGAACTGATTTTTCCATGACGTTCTTCTCCGAGGTCTCATCGCTTGCGGGCGCGGTGCGGCCCGTCGCGAGCAGTTTCGGCGTGCGGCAGCGCGCTGGGCAGGGAGAAAGTGAGCCGTCCGAAGTTTCTCCCTCCCCCTTCGGTGAGCCGGTAGAGGGCCTCCTCGGAGGGACCTATATGCTTAAGTCCCGCGCCTTATAAATCAAAGCCTTGCGGGCGTTTTGGGGGATCTGCCGCTGTGCTTCTGGCGGTCGGATTGGCGTTGGGTTCTTGCGCGCCTGCATATGGCGCGGAGCCTCATGCTGCGGGTGGCTTAGACGCTGCTTCTTCTGCCGCCCATCCCGGCTTGGGCCAATGGGAAGGCGGAACAAGGAATCGGCCCCCAGTGATGATCATGGGATTCCGGATCAGGAATTCCCGCTTCTCTGGATCATCTCCCGCATTTCTCAGGATGTCATCCGGCACTCCGGTGAACATAGAGACTGGGCCGTACCTTTCGTGGTCATGGAATAACTGCGTCAGCGGCTCGATCAAATCTGTTCGATATTTGCCGCTGAAATCCAGCGGCGCGCATATGGAAATTCCGACGCTATGGATGGTTGGGTCGCGCGCAACCATGATCCACGGAATCTCCGCAGACCGAAATGCATTCCCTAGGCTAGCAGCAAACCACGTTGCATCCCTGTCGCATTCATATCCAAGATTGATAGCTTGGAATTTCCCGTTCAGTGCGTGGATTTCGTCCCATTGTTCTTTGCTAGTAACTACTCACGCCCAAACGCATCCGCTCCGATAAGCGGCTGCTTGACAACGTAGGGATTTGGTCCTACGCTGCCGTGCCATCAGGAGTGCACGGGTCAGGCAGCGATGGGTGCGTATTTCGGC
>JAPTUI010000006.1 GCA_028067895.1 Pseudomonadota bacterium
AGATCGAGCGCCCCGCCCTGATAGAGCGGCCAGCCGCCCTCGCTTTGCTGCTGCTCGCGCAGATAGCGCGCGAGACGCTGCTCGAGCGCCGGGTCGATCTCATCCAGATAATGCATCATCAGGATGTATTCGGCCGGGATGGTGCAGTCCGCTTCGAGTTCGTACACCCAGTGGCCATCGGCTTGCTGCTGCCCGAGCAGCGCATCGCGTGCCGCGCGGATCGCTCGCTCGAGCCGCCCGGGCCGCGCCGCGGCCGGTGCAAAGCTCGGCGCATCGGCGAATGCGACGCTCTGCGACTCGTCGTTCACTGCGACCCTCCGCCGCACTGCAGCTGGGCCGGGGCCTCCTCGGCTTCGAAGGCGGCCAGCGGCACACCCGCCGGGCGCAACGGCACATCGCCCGCCACGAGCGGCAGGCCGCGCGCGGCACGCTCGAACAGCCGGCGCAGCATCGCATCATTGCGCACCGCGAAGTTGGTCAGCGTCTGCGTCATGGCAACCGCCGAGCGCGATACCTTCACCTGGGCGCCGGCGGTGAAGCCCGGATGCTCCTGGATCTTGCGCAGCGTGAGCGCGGCGAGCCCGAGCGCCCACAGGCAGAAGCGACGGATGCCCACTTCCTCACCGGGAATGAGCAGCGTGAAATCGAGCGCATTGCGCAGATGGCGGTGCGCAATCCCGATCAACTCGATCATGCCGTCCTGAAAACCCGCACCGCCCCCTGGCGGGAGCGTCGCGAGATCAACGCCGTAGCGCGTGAACAACTCCTGCGGCAGCCAGCATGCCCCGCGTGCCCGGTCCTCCCAGACGTCCTTCAGAATGTTGGTCATCTGCAGTCCCTGGCCGAACGACGGCGCGAGCGCATAGAGCGCCTCGTAGTTCCGCTCGATATCGGCCGAGTATCCACAGAACAGCTCCGTCAGCGTCTCACCGACGATGCCCGCGACGTAGTAACAGTACGTGTCCAGATCGGTATTGCGCGCCAGGCCCCGCACGCTCGCCGTACGCTGGAACTGGTGCATACCGTGACTCATCACTTCGATGCAGCGACGGATCGCGTTGCGCTGGCGCGCTTCGAATCCCTCCACTACGCGCATCACGCGCGCGGTGTTGTTCACCAGGTCGCGCTCGGCCGCCAGCGTGTGCTCGGTGAGCCGCGGCGCCACCTGGCGGGCGAATTCGCCGGCATCCGCGCGGCCCTGCACGACCCGGGTGAACTCGCCGAGGAAGCGGTGGGTATCCTGCGCCGAGAGCGCCGGCTCGTCCTCGACCGTGTCGGCGATGCGGCACAGGAGGTAGGCGCTCGTGACCGCGGTGCGCAGCGCCGGCGGCAGCTGCGGGATCGTCAGCGCAAAGGTGCGCGACACGTGCGGCAGGATCTCGTCCTGGTAGGCCTGATCGGACATTGGCGTAGCTGACATGCGCGGGTCCTGTCGGTCAGTTGCGCCGCGCGAGCAGCCAGTCGGCCACGGCGCGCAACGCATCGGCCTTCGCGCCGAGCGGTTCAAGGGAATTCAGCGCAGCCTCGCTGAGGGTGCGCACCCGCTCCTGCGAGCCGGCAATGCCGAGAATCGCCGGATGGGTCGACTTACCGCGCTCGCGGTCGGCGCCCGCCACCTTGCCGAGCGTGGCGGTGTCGCTCAACTCATCGAGCAGGTCGTCCTGGATCTGGAAGGCGAGCCCGATCGGTGCGGCGAAGCCGGCGAGCGCGCGCTCGAGGCGCGCATCGAGTGCCGGCACGCAGGCCGCGCCCATCATGACGCTGGCGCGGATCAGCGCGCCGGTTTTCAGTGAATGCAATTGCTCGACCTGCTCGATCGAGAGGCTGCGCCCCTCGGACTCCAGGTCGATCGCCTGGCCGCCGGCCATGCCGAGACTGCCGATCGCCTCGGCGAGCAGCCCCACGAGGCGCACCCGCACCGCCGGAGCATCCGGCAGACCCGGATCGCGCGCCAGCAGTTCGCACGCGAGGGACTGCAGCGCATCACCGACCAGCAGCGCAGTCGCCTCATCGAACGCCTTGTGGCAGGTCGGCCGGCCGCGGCGCAGATCGTCATCGTCCATCGCCGGCAGATCATCGTGCACGAGCGAATACACGTGCACCAGCTCCAGCGCGCACGCGGCCGCCTCGACCTGCTCCTCGGCGAGCCCCAGCGCACGCGCCGTGGCGAGCAGCAGAATCGGACGGACGCGCTTGCCGCCGCCGAGCACGCTGTAGCGCATCGCCTCGTGCAACCGCTGCGGCAACCTTCCGGGCGGCGGCAGGCGCCGCGAGAGCGCATCCTCCATGCGCGCACGCCACTGATCGAGCTGCGCGATGAAACCCTCAGGCGCCGCTGACACGGCGGCCTTCCCGGTTCGCGGCGGTGCGCACGTCGGCGAGCGGAATTGTCACTTCGGTCGGCGCCGGTGCGGCGAGCGCCGGCTCCTCGTAGACGAGCGGCAGATCCGGGGCCATCGGACCGTCGAGCCGTGGCCCGCGCAGCGAGCGCCACAGCGCCTTCAGCGGATGCGCAAACGCATCATCGACGGCCGTGCCTTCGTAGCCGCAGTGCGCCATGCAGTTGTTGCACAGCGGATTGCGCCCCACGCCGTAACGCTCCCAGGCGGTATCCTCCATCAGCGAACGGAAGCTCGTCGCGTACCCCTCTCCGGTGAGCAGGTAACACGGCCGCTGCCAGCCGAAGATGTTGTAGGTCGGAGTGCTCCACGGGGTGCACTGATAAGCCTGGTTGCCGGCGAGGAAATCGAGGAACAACGAGGAGTGATTGAAGGCCCAGCGGGTGCCGCGCTCGCGGCCGCGCTTGAAGATCTCGCGAAACAGCGACTTGCTCGCATTGCGGCCGAGGAATACGTCCTGACGGGGCGCGTGCTGATAGCTGTAGCCCGGCGAGACCATGATGCCCTCGATGCCGAGCTGCATCGCCATGTCGAAGAACTTCGCGACGTCGTCCGGGTCTTCCTGCTGGAACAGCGTGCAGTTGATGGTGACGCGGAAGCCCTTCGAGAGCGCCAGACGGATCGCGGC
>JAPTUI010000040.1 GCA_028067895.1 Pseudomonadota bacterium
GATCTCGGCCGGGGAGTGCTCGTAGCCGGTGAAGTGGATGATCTCGCACGCCACCGTCACCCAGGCCTGAAGCCCGATCCGCGGCAGGTAATCTTCCAGAAAGCGCGCGCCGCGCGAGACGTGCACCCGGGTGAACTCCGCGCCGTTGCGCGATTCGGATTCCTCGGTGCGTCGCAGGTAGCCGACGTCGTGGAACAGTCCGGTGATCAGCGCCACCACCGCCCGTTGCCCGCCGAGGCGGGCGGCCGGGACCGCTTGCCGCTCGAATCCGACCAGCAGCCGGGCGAGGGCGAGCGTGATGTCGAGCGTGTGCTGGCGGTCGTGATAGACGGTATCGACCCCGTGAAATCCAGGCACTTCCCCAGCGAACAGGCGCTCGAAGTGCTCGAACGCTCGCCGCAGCGGCTCGAGCGAGGTACTCGGCCAGGTCGGGGCAAAGAGCGCCTCTGCAGCGGCGAGCACGGCGGCCGGCGAGCTGACCTGTACGGTATCGGTGACGTCGAAGTCGCTGCGCCGCTCGCTGGTCATTCTGTTGCTGAGAGGGCCGGCGCGGTGGGGCGACGGCCTGCGGGGTGTGGGCGCGACTGTGGAGCAAACCCCGTCTGCAAACCGAGAGCCACTGCTCAGAATCACCGGGGGCATCCGCCGAAGCGCGACCGGGGTCACGTTACCGGCGCAGGTGCAGAAATTCCGTGTTGCCTCAGCAGCGCCTGGACTTGCGGTGGACGGCCGCGAAAGGCGATGAAGGCCTCGAGCGCGTCGCGGCTGCCGCCCTGGGAGAGGATGCACTCCAGGTAGCGCTGCGCGGTGGTGCGGTCGAACGTACCGTGTTCCTCGAAGGCGGAGAACACGTCTGCCGCCAGCACCTCGGCCCATTTGTAGCTGTAATAGCCGGCCGCGTAGCCGCCGGCGAAGATGTGCCCGAAACTCATCGGGAAGCGATTCCACTCGGGCACCGGAATCACCCCCACCTGCGCTCGAACCTGGCGCAGCAGCTCGAGCACCCGGGCGCCGCGGGCCGGGTCGTATTCGGCATGCAGGCGGAAATCGAACAGTGCGAACTCCAGCTGCCGCACCATCTGCAGTCCGGCGTGAAAGCTGCGCGTGGCGCACAGGCGCTGCGTGAGCGCTTCGGGCAACGGCTCGCCGCTCTGGAAATGGCCGGAGATCCGCCCCAGCACCTGACGGTCCCAGGCGTAGTTCTCCAAGAACTGGCTCGGCAGTTCCACCGCATCCCAGGCCACACCGTTGATGCCGGCCAAGCTCGGGAAATCTACGCGGGTGAGCAGGTGATGCAATCCGTGACCGAATTCGTGGAACAGCGTCAACACGTCATCGTGCGTCAGCAGCGCCGGGCGGTCCTGCCCGGGCGGCAGCACGTTCAGCACGAGGTAGGCGACCGGCAGTGCATCGCCGCTCGCGAGGTGCTTGCGCCCGACGCACTCGTCCATCCAGGCGCCGCTGCGCTTGTGGGCGCGCGCGTAGGGGTCGAGATAGAAACTGCCGATCGGGCGGCTGTTGTGCTCGATGTCGAAGAACCGCACGTCCGGATGCCACACCGCCACTCCGGTGCGCTCGCGGATGTGCACGCCGAAGAGTCGTTCGGCGACTTCAAAGAGTCCATCGAGCACGCGCGGCAACGGGAAGTACGGTCGCAGCTCCTCCTGGGAGACCGAGTGGCGCTGCTGCTGGAGCCGCTCGGAGTAGTAGGCAACGTCCCAGGCCTGCAGCGGCTGCCCGGCGAACGCCTCGAGCTCGGCGAACTCGCGCTCGGCGGCCGGGCGGGCGGCGCGCGCGAGCTCCTCGAGGAATCCGAGGACCTCTGCGCGGCTGCGCGCCATGCGCTTGGCGAGCGCGTAATCGGCGAAACTCTCGAAGCCGAGCACCTGGGCTGCTTCATGCCGCTTGGCGAGAATCTGCTCGATGACCGGCGCGTTGTCCCAGCGACCGGCGAGCGGTCCCTGGTCCGAGGCGCGCGTCGCCCAGGCGGTGTAGAACGCGCGGCGCAGCTGCGGCGACTGCGCGTCGGTCACCACCGCAACGTAGGTCGGCTGATCGAGCGTGAGCAGCCAGCCCTCGAGCTGCTTCTCCTGGGCGCGGCGGCGGCTCTGCTCGAGAACCGTCTCGTTCAGTCCGCGCAGGTGTGCCGGGTCGGTGACGTGGTGACTCCATGCGTTGGTCGCATCGAGCACGTTCTCTTCGAACCTCGCCTGCAGCTGCGTCAGCTCGAGCATCACCTGCTTGTAATGTGCCTTGGCCGCTTGCGGCAGGCCGACACCGGCCAGGGTGAAGTCCTGCAGCGTGTGCTCGATGAGACGGCGGCGGACCGGATCGAGCGCCGCGCCCTCGCGAGCCTCGATGCTGCGGTACGCCCGATACAGCCGCTCGTTCTGCGCCAGGTCGGTCTGGTAGGCCGACAGCGGCCCCAGGCAGGCGTTGTAGGCGGCGCGCAGTGGCTCGGAGTTCAGCACGGCGTTGAGGTGGCTGACCGGCGACCAGATGCGTGCCACGCGGTGGTGCAGCTCCTCGAGCGGTTCGACCACGGTGGCGAAGGTTGGCGGCTCGCGTGTGGCAATCGATTCGATTTCGTTCCGTGCCTCGCCGAGCAGCGCGCCGATGCCGGGCTCGACGTCAGCGGCGCCGATGCGCCCGAACGGCGGCAGCGGGTCTTGGTTGAGCAGCGGATTGTCCATGTCCGCATTCTGCCCGAGCGGTGCCGGAGCGCAACTGGCGCGCCGCGCCGCTCACCGCATGGTGACCAACTCTTCGGCGCTGGTCGGATGAATCGCCACCGTGTCGTCGAAGTCGCGCTTGCTGGCGCCCATGCGCACCGCCACCGCGAAGCCCTGCATCATCTCATCGGCGCCGGGTCCGATGACGTGCACCCCGACGACGCGCTGCTCGGGGCCGACGGTCACCAGTTTCATGTCGCAGCGTGGCTTGTGTTCCGTCATGGCGTGGTACATCGGTACGAAGCTCGACTTGAACACCGTGACGTTCTCAGCGCCGTAATTGTTGCGCGCCTCGTGTTCGCTCAGGCCCACGGTGCCGATCGGCGGATGCGCGAAGATCACGGTCGGGATGTTGTGGTAGTCGAGATGGCGATCGGCCTGGCCGCCGAACAGCCGGTCGCTGAGGCGGCGTCCGGCCGCAATCGCCACCGGCGTCAGCTGCGCCCGGCCGGTGACGTCGCCGATGGCGTAGATGCCCGCCGTGCTCGTCGCTTGGTACTTGTCGGTCTGGATGAATCCGTCGGCGTCGCACGCGACTCCGGCGGCCCCGAGGTTCAGGTCCGCCACCGCGCTCGCGCGCCCGACGGCCCACACGAGAGTCTCGAACGGACCGAGCTGGCGGCCATCGCGCGTCGTGAGCTGGATGTGGCCGGCCTCGCCCGAGAGCGCCTCGGGGATCGCATGGGAGTGCACCATGACGCCCTGTGCCGTGAGCAGCTTCAGCGTCGCTTCCCCGAGCATGGCATCGAACTGCTTCAGCACCGCGCCGGTACGCAGCACGAGCTCCACTCGGGAGCCGAGGGCGGCAAAGATTCCGGCAAACTCCACCGCGATGTAGCCGCTGCCGACCACCGCGACGCGCTCGGGACGTGAACTCAGTTCAAAGAATCCATCCGAGGTGATGCCGAGTCCGGCGCCCGGTACCGGCGGCACCACCGGGTGCCCGCCGGTGGCCACGATGATGTGCGGGGCGCTGAAGCGCTCGGAGCCGACCGTGACGTGCGTGCGGTCCGCGAACGCGGCGCGGCCGCGCACCAGCGTCACGCCGCGTTTGTCCAGATTGCCCGCATAGATGCCGTTCAGGCGCTCGATGTACGCGTCGCGCTTGCTCTTCAGGGCCTGCCAGTCATGGCCGTTCGCACTCAGCGAGAAGCCGTAGCCGGCGGCATCGTGCAGGCCTTCGGCCAGATCCGCCGCATACCACATGACCTTCTTCGGCACGCAGCCGACGTTCACGCAGGTGCCGCCGAGCCGATGCGATTCGACCAGCAGCACCTTGGCGCCGTACTCGGCGGCGCGCTGCGCGGCGGCGAGCCCACCGCTGCCGCCGCCGATGACGATGAGATCCCAGTGGGTCATGGCGAGTCCGGGGTGCGCCTCGAGAGGCTACTTCGCTGCGCCGGTCCGCGGCGAGCCTTTGGCTGCGCCCGCGGCGCGCTTCGCGCCCGTGCGCGCGCGGCTCTGGGTGCCGGCAGCCGCTTTTTTTGCAGCCGTCTTCGCCCGCGGCCGCGATGCCGCGCTCTTCTTCGCCGCCGGCGGCGTCGCGGCCGGTGCGGCCGCGGGTGCCTTGGCGGCCCCGGCACGCTTGCCCGCCCCGCGTCCGAAACGGCCGCGGCCGCGCGCCGGGGCCTGCGCCAGCATCGTGCGGCACTCCTCGAGCGTGAGCGATTTCGGCTCCCGATCCTTCGGGATCTTGGCGTTCTTCGTGCCGTCGGTGACGTACGGGCCGTAACGACCGTTGAGCACCTGGATGTTGTCGACGCCGAAGTCGGTGATGATGCGGTTGGCGTCGGCTTCCTTCTTCAGGCGGATCACCTCGAGCGCCCGCTCCAGGGAGACGGTGTACGGATCGTCCTCCTTCAGCGAGACGTACTTGCTGCCGTACTTGACGTACGGGCCGAAGCGACCGATGTGGGCCACGACGCTCTCGCCCTCGGCGGTTTCCCCGAGCGTACGCGGCAGCTTGAACAGTTCCATGGCCTCGGCGAGCGTCACCGAGTCCATCTTCTGGCCCGGCCGCAGGCCGGCGAACCGCGGCTTCTCTTCATCATCCTTGGTGCCGATCTGCACGAACGGGCCGAAGCGGCCCATCCGTACGCTGACCGGCTTGCCGCTCGCCGGGTCGGTGCCGAGTTCGCGCGCCTGGGCGACCTGCTCGCGCGTCACGTTCTTCTCGGTTTGCTCGACCTGCTGGATGAACGGCTTCCAGAACTTCTCCAGCGGCGCAGTCCAGGTTTCCTCGCCGCGCGAGACGGCATCGAGTTCGTCTTCCATGGCGGCCGTGAAGCCGTACTCGACGTAGCGATGAAAATGATCGGTGAGGAACCGGTTGACGATCTTGCCGATATCCGTCGGTATGAAGCGTCGGTTGTCCATCTCGACGTATTCGCGGTCCTGCAGCGTCGAGATGATGGTCGCGTAGGTCGAGGGGCGGCCGATGCCGTGCTCCTCGAGCGCCTTGACGAGCGAGGCTTCGCTGTAGCGCGGCGGCGGCTCGGTGAAGTGCTGCGCTGCGGTGAGGGCGACCAGCTCGACGCGATCCCCTTCGTTCAGCGGCGGTAGTGCGTGGTCCTCGTCATCGCTCTTGGCGTCGTCGGTGCCCTCCTGGTACACCGAGATGTAGCCCGGCTTGATCAGCGTCGAGCCGGTCGCGCGCAGGACGTGACGCTCCGGCCCGTCGGGGCCGGCCAACATGTCCGCGGCGACCGTGTCAAACACCGCCACGGCCATCTGCGAGGCCACGGCACGTTTCCAAATGAGTGCGTACAAGCGATACAGGTCGTTGTCGATCTTGCCCTCGACCTCCGCCGGCGTGATGGCCGCGGACGTCGGGCGGATGGCTTCGTGCGCCTCCTGCGCGTTCTTCGACTTGGTCTTGAATACGCGCGGCTCCTCGGCCACCTCGTCCTGCCCGTACAGCCGTCCCGCCACGGCGCGGATCTCCTGCACGGCCTCCTGGGCGAGCGACACCGAGTCGGTGCGCATGTAGGTGATCAGGCCGACGTTGCCCTCGCCGAGATCGACGCCTTCGTAGAGCTGCTGCGCCAGGCGCATGGTGCGCCGAGCGTTGTAGCCGAGTTTGCGTGCCGCTTCCTGCTGCAGCGTCGAGGTAGTGAATGGGGGGGCCGGAGTGCGCCGGCGCTGCTTGCGCTCGACGGCGAGCACCTCGAGGTGCCCCGGGGTCTCAAACTGTCCCGCTGCGCCGTGCGCGCCGCTCGCCTGCTGCAGCGTGCGCTCCACTTCGCGCGCCGCAGTCTCGTCCGTGAACGAAAACTGCTCGACCTTGCGGCCGCGGTACTCCAGCAGTTTTAGCGGGAAGGGCGCATGTGCGCCGCGGCTCGAGCCCTGGCCATCGAGCGTCCAGTACTCGCGGGCGACGAACGCTTCGATCTCCGCCTCGCGCTCGCAGATCATGCGCAGCGCGGGGCTCTGCACGCGTCCGGCTGAGAGGCCGCGGCGGACCTTCTTCCACAGCAGCGGGGAGAGGTTGAAACCGACCAGGTAATCGAGCGCCCGGCGCGCCTGCTGCGCATTGACCAGATCGAGCGACAGGTCGCGCGGCCGGTCCACCGCCTCGCGGATCGCGTTGCGCGTGATCTCGTAGAACACCACGCGGTGCACCGTCTTGCCCTCGAGTTCGCCGCGGGCCGCGAGAATCTCCTTCAGGTGCCAGGCGATCGCCTCGCCCTCGCGGTCCGGGTCGGTCGCGAGGTAGAGCGCCTTGGACTTCTTCAGCCCGCGGGCGATGCTCTCAACGTGCCGTTCATTCTTCTCGAGCACCTGATAGCGCATCGCATAGCCGTGCTCGGGATCGACCGCGCCTTCCTTCGGCACCAGGTCGCGCACGTGGCCGTAGGAGGCGAGGACCTCGAAGTCCTTGCCCAGGTATTTCTTGATCGTCTTCGCCTTGGCCGGCGACTCGACGACAACCAGATTATCTGCCATGTCTTTACCGTATCCGTTTCAGTGCCGCACGATCCTGCGCTCGCTCGCCATCAGCGCCTCGAAGCGCGCAAACGCAGCGTCTTCGGCGGGCTGCACGGACAGCGCCAGCAGAACCACCCACCGCAGCTGCTCGAGCGTCGGTTCGGCCACATCGAGCGCCAGCGTGCGCTCGATGACCAGTTCACGTTGCTCGGGCGTGAGCACCCCGTCGCGGTCGAGCCGGGTGAGAAATTCCCGGCAATCGTCCGAGAGCCGCCCCAGTTCGCCCTCGGCGAAGATCCGCACGGCCCGCCGCACGGGCGGGACCTCGGGCGCTGCCGCCTGCTGCGACCCGGCTGCCAGCACCGAGAGCCACTCCATCGCATGCGCCACCTCCCCGACCGTAAAGCCCTTGCGCGCGAGCGCCGAGAGGATCTGCCGGCGCGCCGGGACCTCCGCCGGGTCCGCCAACAGGTAATGGTCGTAAACGTAGATCAGAACGTCGAGAACGCAGCCGGTTGTCATTGATGAAGCAGCAGTCAGTGCGAATCGATTCGGCCACAACGCGGCCACCGAAGTGCGGCGCGAGGCGCCCGGACAGCGCCTGGAGCAGCCCCTGCGGGGCCGATCGGTGCGCCGGAACCGCCCGAGCCGGCCGCGAAGGAATCGGAGGTCGCCGGCTCGAGGCCGAGCGCATCTAACAGCATTTCATATTCCTTGTCCAATGCACGGCTCGGCCAATTTTGCATAACCTATTGATTTGTATGACTTATTTCGGGCTGAGGCGGGATGGGGTCCGGCGTGCACCCGCGGCCAAGGCGCGGCTCGGGCTCGGGGCCGGGCACTGGGCGGTGCTTTCGCCCGCGCGATGCGAGGGTTTGCTACTGTGCGCGCGCATGAAATACCGGCACGCCCACCACGCGGGCAATTTCGCGGACGTGCACAAGCACGTGACGCTCCTGGTACTGCTCGCGGCACTGGCGCGCAAGGACAAGGGCTTTCTGTACTTCGAGACCCACGCCGGCCGCGGCGTCTACGACCTCGCCGAATCGGCGAGCGAGGCCGCCGGGGGCATCGAGCGGCTGCAGACCGCGGCCTGCGCGGCGCCGGAGCTGCGGGCCTACCTCGAGCGCGTGGCGGCACTGCGCCGGGCGCGGAGTGCCGCCCGGCTCTACCCCGGTTCGCCGTGGCTGGCGGTGAGCGCGTTGCGCCCACAGGACCAGGCGGTGTTCGTCGAGTGCCTGCCCGAGGAGGCCCGGGCGCTGCGCGGCGCGCTCGCCGTTCAGAGCGGGGGCGTGCGGCTGCGCATCGAGACCGGGGAAGGCTTCGCGCACTGGCAGGCGGCGCTGCCCCCGCCGCAGCGGCGCGCGCTGACGCTGATCGATCCGCCCTACGAGGACTCGCGCGGGGACTTCGATCGGGTGCGCGGCGCACTCGCCGCGGCGCTGCGGCGCTTTCCGACCGGTGTCATCGCGCTCTGGTATCCGGTGAAGGACGCGCGCGACACGCAACGCTGGCTCGAGGGGCTCTCGCGCGAGCTCGACCGCCCGATGCTGGCGGCGGAGCTGCGGTTGTTTCCCTGTGACTCCCGAGTCGCGCTGAACGGCTCGGGGATGCTGATCGTCAATCCGCCGTACCAACTCGAGGTTCGCATGCGCGAGTGGCTCGCTGAGCTGCACCGGCAGCTGGCGGCGGCTCCGGGCGCCGCCGGCTCGGTACGCTGGCTGACGCGGCCGGCAGCGTGACAGGGTTGTGGCGCGGGCGCAGAATCGACCCATGGAAGGGAGTGTGGATCAGTACGCCGTGGTGGGCCACCCGATCGCCCATAGTCTCTCCCCCTTCATTCACTCGTTGTTCGCGCGCCAAACCGGTCAATCGCTCAGCTACCGGCTGATGGACGTGCCGCCGGAGCGCTTCATCGAGCAGGTGTCTGAGTTCTTTGCCACCGGCGGGCGCGGGTTGAACGTGACGCTGCCGCACAAGACGCGCGCGCTCACGATCGCTCATGAGCTGACCGAGCGCGCGCGGCTCGCCGGAGCGGTCAATACGTTGGCGGCGCGCCGCGACGGCTCGCTGCTCGGGGACAACACCGATGGTGCCGGCCTGGTGCAGGACCTGACGGGGAACCTTGCCGTCCCGGTCCGGGGGCGCAGCATTCTGCTGATCGGCGCCGGCGGCGCGGCGCGCGGAGTGATTGCACCGCTGCTTGCCCTCGGGCCGCAGCGGATCGTGATCAGCAACCGGACCGCCGAGCGCGCAACGGCACTTGCGGTGGTGTTCGCCGGTCTCGGCGCAGTCGAAGGCTGCGGTTTCGCCGAGCTCGGGGCGCAGCCCTTCGACCTCATCGTCAATGCGACCTCGGCGAGCCTCACCGGCGAGTTGCCCGGGGTGCCGACCGCGGTCTTCGGGCCGCAGAGCTTCTGTTACGACATGGCCTATGGTCGGGGCGATACGCCCTTCGTGCGCTGGGCGCAGGCGTTGGGGTGTCGGGAGGCGGTTCCCGGCTGGGGCATGCTGGTCGAGCAGGCGGCCGAGTCGTTTCGGCTCTGGCGCGGCGTCCGTCCGCTCACCGCGCCGGTGCTGGCGGCGCTCACCGGCCGCCCGTCGGCCGGCGGGTGAACCCGCTCAGGGGTTGTGCACGACGTCCCCGACCGTGATGGTGTTCGAAGCGGCCACCACGAGCGCGAAGGACAGCCGCCGGTAGGTCTTGAACACCAGCAGCGTACCGGCCCGGTAATTCGGCAGTTTGACCCGCGGGGCGAACACGCGTCCTGAGGAGCCCAGGGCGTGAAAGAGCCAGCTGAACGTACCGTGCGTATCGTGCACGACCGAGCCGCGGTGATCGACCGCGAGCACGTCTCCGGGCACCAGCCCGGCGCGGCTGCCGCGGTCGAGCGCGACGATGTCGTACTGGCCGGCGAGATCGGCGCCACCGGTGCCGCCGACCACCCAGATGACCTTGCCGTGCACGGGGCGCGCCGGGGCCCGCGGTTCGATCCGCAGCGGTGCCGAGGCGCCCGAGGCGATCAGCCGATCGCCCGCAAACGTCTCGCGGGCCGCATCGGCCAGTACTGCCGTGGCCGGGTGTCCGACAGCGCTGATCACGGCCGTCGCGGTGTAGGTGCCGAGGTAGCCGTAGACGTGCCCGAAGCCGAAATCACCGGGCTCACGCAGCTTGCGGCCCACGTGGATGATGCTGTAGCGGGCGTGCGGATGGCGGCCCAGACTGCTGACGTAGGCGACCGAGCCATTGCCGCCGATCTGCTGCTGGTCGCGGAAGGCGATCACATGCGGTGCCCGGTCGATCTGGCTGGCGCTGAGCACGACCGGCCGGGCGAGAAACGCGGCGATCGCCGAGTACGGGATGGTCGGGATGGCTGCCGAGATCGGCGTGCTGCGCAGGTGTGGCCGGAGTTTCACGGTCGGCTCACCCGCCGCGCCTTGGCGCAGCGGGCTGGCGTGCACCAGGCGGATCGAGGGCCGGCCGTTGCTCCCGTAGCTCAGCGCCAGCACGTCTCCCGGGTAGATCAGGTGTGGGTTGTGGATCTGGGGATTGAGGTACCAGACCTCCGGCCAGTCCCACGGGTTGCGCAGAAATCGTGAGGCGATGCCCCAGAGCGTATCGCCGCGCTTGACTGTATAGGTCATCGGGGCGCTGCGCCGGATGATCGGCACGGACGCCGCAGTGGGGGCCGGTGCCGGCGCAGGACGGGACACCGCCGGCGGGGGCGGGGGGCTCGCCGACGTCGGCGCAGCCGCCACCGGGCGGCTGGCACCGTGCAGGGCCGAGCAGGCCGCCAGTAGGGCCGCTACCCCGCTCGCCAGCAGGAGGCGAGCACCGCGAATCTGTTTCGAGGCCATGGCCGCGTATACTCGCATGACGGCTCCCCGTGTACGGCGGTTTAATGTCAAGCTGTGCATCCGGTCACGCTCGCCTCAGGGCCTGCGGGCCGGCCGGGGCCGCTGGAACCACTTTTCCCATCGCGACTCCAAAATTTCCCATGGCGCTGAAAACGATACTCGAGTTCCCCGACCCGCGGCTGCGCACGCGGGCCCAGCCGGTCACCCGGTTCGACGCCGGGCTGCACCGTCTGGTGGATGACTTGTTCGAGACCATGTACGCCGCCCCGGGAATCGGCCTTGCCGCCACGCAGGTCGACGTGCACCAGCGGGTGATTGTCATCGATGTTTCCGAAGCACACAACGACCCGCTCGTGCTGATCAACCCCGAGATCATCGCGCGCGAGGGCGAGGCGAGCGGCGAGGAGGGCTGCCTGTCCGTGCCCGGGATCTTCGACGCGGTCAGGCGCGCCGCGCAGGTGCGGGTGCGGGCGCAGGATCGTACCGGCCAGGTGTTCGAGCGCGATTTCGACGAGTTGCTCGCGGTGTGCATTCAGCACGAGATGGATCACCTCGACGGCAAGCTGTTCGTGGACTACCTGTCGAACCTCAAGCGGGAGCGTATCCGCAAGAAGCTCGAAAAGGAGCGCAAGGCGCGAGCGCAGCGGCGCGTCGAGACGCCCACGCCGGCGCTCTGACCGGTCGCCCCCGTGGCCGAGAACAACGTTCTGCGCGTGGCGTTTGCCGGGACACCACAATTCGCCGTGCCGGTGCTGCAGGCGCTGCGGCATTCGCGCCATCGCCTGGTCGGGGTGCTGACCCAGCCGGACCGGCCCAAGGGCCGCGGACGCCAGCTCAGCGCCTCGCCAGTCAAGCTCGCGGCCGCCCCGGACGTGCCGGTGAGCCAGCCCGAGGCGCTGAGGCAGCCCTCGGATTGGGCGGACCTGCTCGAGTGGCGGGCGGATCTGCTGGTGGTGGTCGCCTACGGGTTGATCCTGCCGCAGGCGGTGCTCGACCTGCCGCGGCTCGGGTGCCTCAACGTCCATGCCTCGCTGCTGCCCCGGTGGCGCGGCGCGGCGCCGGTCGAGCGGGCGCTGCTCGCCGGGGATGCCGAGACGGGTCTGACGATCATGCGCATGGAGGCGGGTCTGGATACCGGGCCGATCCTGTTGCAGGAGCGCCTGGCCATCGGGCCGCAGGAGACCGGTGCGAGCCTGCTCGAGCGGCTCGCGGCGCGCTCCGGTCCGTTGCTGCTCGCGGCCGTGGAAGGCTGGGTGGCCGGCACGCTCCAGGCGCGGCCGCAGCCGGTCGAAGGCGTCACGTATGCGCGCAAACTGCTGAAGGAGGAAGCGCAGATCGACTGGCGGATGAGCGCCGTGCATATCGAGCGGCAGGTGCGCGCGCTGCGGCCGCGAGCGATCGCCGAGTCGCAGATCATCGACCCGCACAGCGGTGCCGCGGAGCGCCTGCGGGTGCACGCCGCGCGACTCGGGCCGCCGGCGCCCGCATCCGCCGCGCCCGGCACCGTCCTCGAGGTGGCCGGTCATCCCGAACAGGGCTACCTGCGGGTGCAGTGCGGCGAGGGGACTCTCGAGGTGCTGGTGCTGCAGCGACCGGGCGGTGCGCCGCAGAAAGCCGGTGTCTTTGCGCACGGTGCGCGGCTGCAGCCCGGGATGCGGCTCGGACCGTCGCAGTGACACCCCCGCATTCGACCTCCAGCGTGCTCGCCGATGCGGCCCGCGCGGTCGGCGCCGTGCTCGGCGGTCAGTCCGCCGACGCGGCGCTCGCGGCCTACGATGACAGCCCGCGCCGCGCGGCGGTACGGGCCATCGCCCTCGGTACGGTGCGCTGGTACTGGCGCCTGAAGCCTGCGCTCGAGCGGCTGTTGAAGCGTCCCGGATCGCTCGAGCGCGAGGTGCTCGCGCTGCTGCTGTGCGCGGCGCACCAGATCGAATACTCGCGCAACGCGCCGCAATTGACCGTCAACGGTGCCGTGGATGCGGTCCGGCTACTGCGCGAGGGTGCCGCGGCCGGCCTGGTGAACGCCGTGCTGCGCCGGCTGGTGGCGGAGCGTGAGCGGATCTTCGCGCACGTCGATGCGGATCCGGCTCGCCGCAGCGCCCACCCGCGCTGGCTGTTCGAGGTGCTGCAGGCGGCCTGGCCGCAGCAGCTCGCGGCAGTGCTCGAGGCGAACAATGCCCATCCGCCGCTCACCGTGCGTCTGAACCCCCGGCGCTGCAGCGCGGAGCATTACCTCGAGATGCTTGCTGCGGCCGGGCTCGCCGGCCGGCGGCTCGATGCCGCCGGCGGCGCGGCGGCCGCCACCGCCGTGCGGATCGACCCGCCGGTTCCGGTGGCGGAGCTGCCAGGATTTGCCGACGGCTGGATCTCGGTCCAGGACGCCGGGGCGCAGCTCGCCGCGCCACTGCTCGCGGCGGCGCCCGGCATGCGGGTGCTCGATGCCTGCGCCGCGCCGGGCAGCAAGACCGCCCACCTGCTCGAGCGCACTGCACAGCTCGAGGTAACGGCAGTGGACATCGACCCGCTCCGCCTCGGACGCATTGCCGAGACGCTTCAGCGGCTGCGCCTGGAGGCCCGTCTGGTCGCCGCCGACGTGCGCGATCCGCACGCCTTCTGGGACGGCCGCGCCTTCGATCGCATTCTGGTCGACGCGCCGTGCTCGGGCACCGGGGTGATCCGGCGCCATCCGGATATCAAGCTGCTGCGCCGGCCCGAGGACATCGCCGCGTTCGCCGTGACGCAGCTGGAGATTCTCCGGGCGGCCTTCGCCCTGCTCGCCCCGGGCGGGCGGTTGCTGTATTCGACCTGCTCGGTGCTGCCGGCGGAGAACGAGGCGGTCCTCGAGCGCCTACGGACTGCCGAGCCCTCGGCTCAGTTCGTGCCGCTCCCGCCGGGGGCGTTTCCCGCCGGTGCGGTCACGGGCGCTCACGGTGTGCAGTTGCTGTGCGGAGGAGCGGCGCAAACGGATGGCTTCTATTATGCTTGTGTCGAAAAGACAACGTTGGAAACGTGAGACGGCTTAGAGACATCGGGGGATTTACGCGTTCGGTCGTTGCGATGAGGCCACGAGCTGCGCTGCGCGGTGTGCACCGCTCGGTCGGTACGCTGCGGGTGGTGCTGGTGGTGCTGGCCTGGGCGCTGCTGCACACCGTGGCGTATGCCAGCGCGCTCGATGGTGCACTCGCGGTGCGCTCGGCGTACGTCAACTTCGACCACGGTGTCATCGAGCTGAACGCACACGTTGCGTATCCGCTGAATCCCACCATTCTCAAGGCGCTGCAGAACGGGGTGACGCTGAGTTTCGACGTGGAGACGCGGATCCAGCAGGTGCGGCATTACTGGTTCAACGACACCGTCATCGACGTCACATTGCGCCGTCAGCTCGCCTACCACGTGGTCACCCGCCGCTACGTGGTGCGCGATGCGCAAAGCGGCGCTGAGCGCAGCTTCGCCTCCGTGGACAAGGCGCTGCACTACATGGAGCACGTGCATGACTGGCCGGTGTTGGTCGAGTCGCAGTTGCATGGCGGGCGTTACATCATCAGCGTGCGCGCCGGCGTGCGCCGCGGCACGCTGCCGGCCTCACTGCGCGCGCTGCTGTTCTGGACGGACGACTGGCAGC
Source organism: Pseudomonadota bacterium (assembly GCA_028067895.1). Classification (GTDB taxonomy): domain Bacteria; phylum Pseudomonadota; class Gammaproteobacteria; order Steroidobacterales; family Steroidobacteraceae; genus 13-2-20CM-66-19. The sequence goes on from JAPTUI010000040.1 coordinate 14,140, forward strand.
GCGAGAGCCCCTGGTACTCATGGTCCCTGCCGGTGTGAATACGCCCTCGCGGTGGGGTCGCGCGCGTGCCCTCGCCGCCGTCGCGCTGTGGAGTCTGATCGGGCTTGCGGCGCTGCTGCTGCTCGCCAAGAGCGCGCAGAACTCCTCGGAGTTCGGCCGGCTGCGGCCCTGGATCGTGCTGCTCAACGTCATCGGCGTGCTGGCGCTGATCGTGCTGCTCGTGCGGCGGATCTGGCAGCTGGTGCGCGACTACCGCAACCATGTGCCAGGCTCGCGCCTCACGGCACGCACGGTGACGATCTTCGGGGCGCTGGTGATCGCGCCGCTGCTGATTGTGTACTTCTCCTCGCTGCAGTTTCTCAACCGCGGCATCGATAGTTGGTTTCGGGTCGAGGTGCGTCAGGGCCTGAAGGACGCCCTCGTGCTGTCGCGCTCGGCGCTCGATTTGCGCGTGCAGGCCGAGGCGCGCCGCACGACCGTGCTGGCCCGCTCGCTCATCGGCCACTCGGTGCTGCGCATCCAGGGGCAGCTCGATCAGGCGCGCCGCGCCGACTCGGCACGCGAGATCGTGTTGTACGGGGCGAATGAGCGGGTCCTCGCTGCGAGTCTGCGCAATCCACTCGCCGATGTGCCGCTCGCCCCGCCGGCTTCCCTGGTGCGCACGGTGAGCGATCGGCAGACCTACGTGAGCCTCGAGCCGCAGGCGAACGGGCGGTTCGTGATCCGCATCGGCGTGCCGCTCGCGCAATCCGCCGCCGCCGCCGGGCGGCGCTATCTCATGGCGGTCTACCCCGTGCCGGCGCAGCTCTCGGCGCTCTCGAACTCGGTACAGCGCTCCTATTCGCGCTACGGCAACCTCGCGGCGCTGCGCGAGCCGCTGAAATACAGCTTCACGCTGACGCTCACACTGGTGCTGCTGCTGGCGATGCTCGCGGCGATTCACGGCGCGATCATCTCCGCCGAGCGGCTCGCGCGCCCGGTGCAAGACCTCATTGCCGGCACCCGAGCGGTGGGCAAGGGCGATTTCGCCACCCGGCTCGCGCTGCCCTCGCGTGACGAGATGGGCTACCTGGTGCACTCGTTCAACGACATGACCAAGCGCTTGCGGCGCGCACACGATGAGGCGACCCGCAGCCAGCAGGCGGTCGAGCGCGAACGCGAGCGCCTGGCGATCATCCTGGCGCGGCTCTCCACCGGGGTGCTCGCCGTCGACCGCAACCTGGTGGTGCGCATGGCCAACCGGGCCGCGGCCGGCATTCTCGGCACTGACTTCTCCGCCGCCACCGGGCGGGCGTTGCCGGACCTCGCCGCCGGCAATGAGCGGCTGGGCCAGTTCGTCGCGGCCCTGGCGGTGCGCTTCGCACGCGGCCGCGAGGAGTGGCGCGAACAGATCGACCTCGGCAAGCCCGGCCGCATGATGACTTTGATGTGCGCCTGTACCCCGTTGCCGGGGGAGAGCGGGGACATGGGCTATGTCATCGTGTTCGATGACATCACGGCGCTGCTCGAGGCGCAGCGCGATGCCGCCTGGGGCGAGGTGGCGCGGCGCCTGGCACATGAAATCAAAAATCCGCTTACGCCGATCCAGTTGTCCGCCGAGCGGGTCCGTCGTCGTCTGCTGCCCATCCTCGCGCCGCCCGAAGCAGAGTTCCTCGAGCGCTCGACTCACACCATCGTGCAGCAGGTCGAGAGCATGCTGCAGATGGTCAATGCGTTCAGCGAATACGCCCGAGCCCCGGAGATGCGCGTCAGCCGCTTCAGCCTGAACCAGCTGATCACCGAGGTGGCCGACCTGTACCGTTCGCACGATCCGCGCGCGAACATCGAGCTCGACCTCGATGTGGGCCTGAATGCCATCGAGGCCGACCGGGGCCGGGTACGCCAGATCCTGAACAACCTGCTGATCAACGCGCTCGAGGCGCTCGCCGGCCAGCCCGCGCCGCGGCTGCAGATCAGTAGCCGGCTCGAAGGCGACGACGATGCTGCTTTCGCCGTCATGAGCGTGTGTGACAATGGGCCGGGGTTCCAGGCGGACCTGCTCGGGCGGATCTTCGATCCGTACGTCACCAGCAAGCCCAAGGGGACCGGTCTGGGGCTGGCCATCGTGAAGAAGATCGTCGAGGAGCATGGGGGGCGGATCGACGCGGACAACCGGCCGGAGGGCGGGGCGCGGATCCGGATCGCGCTGCCGGTGGCGTTCGGTAAGCGCCTCGGGGTACATAAGAAAAGACAGACACTGCGGAGCGAACAAGCATGAGTGCGGCACACATACTGGTGGTCGATGACGAGGCGGATATTCGCGGTCTGCTGAAGGAGATTCTCTCCGAGGAAGGCTACTCGGTGGAAGTCGCCGCCAACGCCGCGCAGGCGCGGAGCGCGCGCGCTCGCCAGATGCCCGACCTGGTGCTGCTTGACATCTGGATGCCGGATGTGGACGGCATTACGCTGCTGCGCGAGTGGTCCATGTCGGCCGCGGATGGTTGTCCCGTGGTGATGATGTCGGGCCACGGCACGGTCGAAACCGCCGTGGAGGCGACGCGCCTCGGCGCCTTGGATTTCGTCGAGAAACCGCTCTCGCTCGCTAAATTGTTGCGCACCGTCGAGCGGGCGCTCGATGCCGGCCGGCGCAAGCGCCAGGCGGGCAAACTGTTCGTTCCGGCGCTGCTGATGCCGGCCGGCAAGAGCAAGCTGATGCAGCAGCTGCGCGCCGAGCTGCAGCAGATCGCCACGCACACCTCCCCGGTGCTGCTGATCGGCGAGCCCGGTTCGGGGCGCGAGCTGTTCGCCCGCTACCTGCACAGCCGCAGTCCGCGCGCCGGTGCGCCGTTCATGACGCTGGTGGCGAGCAGCGTGCGCGATGCGGACGCCGAGGGGCGGCTGTTCGGTTCGATCGACTCCGGCGTGCGCCGACCGGGGCTGTTCGAGCAGGCCGCCGACGGAACGCTGTTCATCCAGGAGCTGGAGGATCTGCCCGCGGCCGCCCAGCGGCTGATGGTTGGGGCGCTCGAGTCCGGCCGCTTCACGCCCGTCGGCGGCGGTGAGTCGCTCGAGCTGCGCGCCCGATTGGTCTCCTCGGCGCAGCCTGGCGTGGAGAGTCGCTCGGGCGAGGCATTGCGCCGCGATCTGCTCGGGCACCTCAATACGCTGATCGTGCGCGTTCCGCCGCTGCGCGACTACGCCGAGGATGTGCCGGAGCTGCTGCGCTACCACGTCGACCGGCTGGTCGATTCCGAGGGGCTGCCGCTGCGCCACTTCAGCGTCGCGGCGCAGAACCGGCTGCGCAACTACCCCTGGCCGGGCAACGTGCGCGAGCTGAAGAATCTCGTGCACCGCCTGCTGCTGCAGGGCGGCGGCGAGGAGATCGGTCTGGAGGAAGTCGAGCGTGAGCTT
>JAPTUI010000128.1 GCA_028067895.1 Pseudomonadota bacterium
TCGCTCGTTGTTTGTGATGGCCATTCAGACTTTCCCCCTTCCTCGTCAAACCAAATCCGGCTGTTCTGTAAGTGTTCGAGTTGGAGCTTCTCGCACCGCCTGCGCGAGGCGGGTGATCTCTGGCCAGCTCTGCACCAGAGCGTTGTATGACAGAGCCTCGGCTGCGCGTTTCTTTCTTTCGCATAAGGTGTAGAGGCGATAGCACAGCTCGCGAGCTGTTTCGGCCCGGCTGCCGAGCTTGGCGACCAGCGTCGCCGCGCCGCTTTCACCTAGAGATTCCAGTACGCGAACCAAGTGGTGAACGGTCTCCCACGCCGTGAGCCGCGGATCGTTCTCTGGATCCCAGTCTGCCGGTAGCTCGGCTGGCTTCAGGAGCCGCACCTTCCCCGCCTTGGAGTGCAGGATCCCAGCCTCAACCAGCCCGGAAACACTAGTATTCTTGGATTTGGAGAGCTGTTCGGCAATGCCGTATTCGCCCTCAGCGAAGCCCTGCTGCTCGAACCATGTCAGCGCCCAGCGCGAATCGGCGTCGAAGTCGCCCTCCTGCTCGGCGAGGGCTTCGTCCAGCACCTGGTTGATCAGCGCCAGGGCTTCCCGAACGGCCATGGGATTACCCTCGGCGTCGACTACCCTGGTGTATCGGGTAAAGACCGCCATGCCGGGACCGATGGCCGCCTGGGCAAGGTCGACCGGAGCAATGTTGCCGGCTTGCAGGTGGGCTAGGGCCGAGGGAAGTTCCGACTTCAGGGCCGAAAGGAAGTCACGGCGAGTAGCGACCGTGGCGTCGGCCGGCCGAGGACGGCAAACCAGGACAATGCTGGAGGCAAGGGCGTTAGCGTCCTGATTTCGCTTGCGGTTCTCTCGCTCTGTGCGCATCGGCCATGTGCCGCTGACTCCGAAGCCGGACCGGATTACCGCGTCGAGAAACGTCTCCCAGCCGGTACTCGCAGTTCCCGCTTCGCTTTGGCTCTCGGCTTGCTTGAATGCATAGTAGATACTGATAGGGAAGGCTGGATGCGCCTGGTCAGCGAGACGTTGCACCGCCTGAGTCATTCCGTCGAGGAAAAAGGCCTCGGCCTTCTCACTGCCGCCGTGTCGCTCCGGAGTCGCCACCAGCTCTTCAGACTTTGGTACCACAAGCGTGGAGAAAATGTCGGGAAATATCGGTCGTAGCGACCGGCGCAGCCACACATAAAAGAAGTCCGAGAGGTCCGCGTATCCGATGTTGTCGTAATAAGGCGGGTCGGTGGAAATTAGCTTTCCAGAACTAAGCAACTGCGAAGATGCATCGGCCTGACTCGCGTATCCCACCGCACTACTCCGGGCATTATTGGACAGCAGACCTGCGACCGTGTTCTTGACCATGCTCTCAAAAGACCCGCTTGGGCCGCATACGCTGTTCGCTTCCGCATAGTCCCATGACATTGGGAGAGCTTGGCGTCCGAAAGTATCTCCGGGGCACTCGACTGTGATCTTGAAGGTGCAGAGCGTGCTCGCCCTGTTGCTTGTCTTGCTAACGGCGAATCCCAAATACAACACCACCGCGTCTGCGTAGGCAGCGATGCCGTCGCCGCCTTCACGAAGGGGCTTGTGGTCCTCTGGCAGGCCGGCGGCGTTGGCATCGCGGCGGACGAGCTCGCGGGCTTCGCCCACCAAGTCGGCAAATGTCGTCAGCGCCACAAGCTGGCGGTCAGTGAACAAATCGCTCCACCTGGTCATGCCGTAGTTGCCAACGCGAAAGCCTAGCGCCTGTTGAAAAAACTCTACGTCCGGCTTCCAGGTCGGACTTGCGCGCTGTGCTGCATCTTCGTGCTCTGGGAGCGGGTCAATATATACGCGACCACGATCACCCTCAGCGACAATGGCCATCAGTCGTGCACTCATGCGTCCGGCTTTGGCTTCGGCCCTGATGTAGTCGCCCGAAATTGGCGCTCCAGACATCAAGCATTGGAAGTTCGCTCCCCGTGACAGCTTGGTGCCGTTCTTTGCCGCCTCCGGATCCTTCGGCTTTCCTGCCTTGACGGTGAATCGGTATCCCGTTCCCTCGATTACAGGTTCAACGTAGGCTTCCTTCCCCGCTTTGGTAGCAAGCATGAATGTCGATGCAAGTGGCACGTCCACCTGGGCGAAGGCGGGGTTCGGGCTTTTGACCGTACGTGCCCACAGCCAAGCAATCACAATGAGTTTGCGACCGATGTACGGTTTGAGATCGGGGCGGTCCTTCGCCATGTCCGCGGTGATTTCGATCTTGGGGTACAGATGACCAATGCGTTTCTCGGCTTCATCACGCATCCATTTGCCGTAGTAGCGCACATCCTCGGCCAAACCCTCCGGACCCTTCCAGATCGTGAGTGCCTTTCGATCGTCAGACTTGCTGGTCCAATCCGGATTGACCGGCGGCTTGCCGGCGAACTTCGGTGGAATTTCGATCATGGCTTTGTTAATGAGCACCGCCACGGGGTTGAGATCCGAAGCGTAGCTTTCGAGTCCGAGACGCTGCGCCTCAAGCGGGAGTGCCCCGCCACCAGCGAACGGGTCATGAAAGGCCGGTAGCCTATTTCGATCGAAAAGTTCTTTGGCTCGAGGATGGTCCGCGTGATCAGCGCAGGTCCGCCGCCAGCTCTGCCAAATCTCGGCGCGAGCCTGGTTCAGCACCTCCTCGTTTGTGGTGTTTTCCCATTGCACGAGGTTCTCGATGATCTTGAAGAGACGCTGGCGCTCCTTCTCTTGGGCCTTCTCCGTCGGAAACAGGTCTGGATTCGACGAGGGATCGTCGACCATTTGCGCAAAGATCACTGCTCGCGCCGCGGCCAAGGGTCGTCGCGCCCACCAGAGGTGCAATGTGCTGGGATGACCGTGGCGGATTGATTTTTCCCGCGCGCTCGCCTTGTTGATGGCCTCCAAGGGGAGTGCGACCTCGATGAGCTTTTTCCGATTCATATTCTGGGTTCCTGGACGGCGATTTTCCGCAGGTGCTGAACTAGGTAATGGGCGGCAGTATGGGGATCGCCAAGCGGTGCGGTT
>JAPTUI010000468.1 GCA_028067895.1 Pseudomonadota bacterium
ACGTGATGGCGCGCTCGAACCGCCTCGGCATGAAGACCTTCGACCAGTCGCTGTTCGAGCTGTACGAGGCCGGGTTCATCTCCTACGAAGATGCGCTGCGCAACGCCGACTCGAAGAACGAGCTGCGGCTGCGGGTGAAACTCGAGAGTCACCGTGACGCCCCGTCGCTCGAGGAGGGGAGCCTCGCGATCATGGACGAGCAGGAGGATCGGCCCTCATGAGTGCTCCGTCCAGCGCTGAGTCGCTCGAGCCCGCAGCCGAGCCGCGCGTCGATGAGGCGGCGCTGCAAATCAATACCAAGCCGCTGTTCAAGTTGATGGTCGAGCGGCGCGCGTCCGATCTGTTCTTTACCAGCAACGCGCCGATCAAGATCAAGATCGAAGGGCAGATCTACCCGATCAACAAGCAGGTGCTGACTCCTGCGATGGTGCGCCAGGCGGCGCTCGCATTGATGACGCCCGAGCAGCGCGAGGATTTCGCCCGCGAGTTAGAGCTCGATTTCGCGATTTCCGAGCCTGGTCTCGGCCGCTTCCGCGTCAACGTGTTCATGCAGCGGGGCTCCCCTGCGGTGGTGCTGCGCTACATCACCGCGGAGATGCCGCGCTTCGAGACGCTGGGGTTACCGGAAGCGGTGGCGGAGCTCGCCCAGCACAAGCGCGGCCTGGTGCTGGTGGTGGGCGCAGCCGGCTCGGGAAAATCCACGACGCTCGCCTCCATGATCAACCTGCGCAATGAGACGGCCTCCGACCACATCCTCACCATCGAGGATCCGGTCGAGTTCCTGCACGCCAACAAGCGCTCGATCGTCAATCAGCGCGAGGTGGGCAGTGATACAAAATCGTTCGCGCGCGCGCTGCGCGGCGCGCGGCGCGCCGCCCCGGATGTGATCCTGGTCGGGGAGATCCGCGATCGCGAGAGCATGGAGGCGGCGATCCACCTGGCGGGTACCGGCCATCTGGTGCTCGCCACGCTGCATGCGAACAACTGCGCCCAGACGCTCGATCGCATCATCAACATGTTTCCGCCCGAGCAGCATGCGCAGATCTTCCTCGATCTGTCGCAGTACCTGCGCGGTATCCTCGCGCAGCGTCTGGTGATGGGCAAGGACGGGCACCGGGTCGCTGCGGTCGAAGTCATGATCAATACCCCGCACATTGCGGACCTGATCAACAAGGGCGACGTGGTGGGGGTGAAGGAGGCGATTGCGGCCAGCGCCGAGCAGGGCATCCGCAGCTTCGACGCTGCGCTACACGAGCTGTACAAGCAGGGCCGGGTCGAGCTTGCCCACGCGCTCGCCAACGCCGATTCGCGCGCCAATCTCGAGGCGAAGATCAACTTCGGCTGACGGCCCGCGCCGCTGCGCAGGCAGCGCCCCGAAGCGAGCCGGGAGGTGATCGTCACCGGGCGGCTCAAAGCGCCGGGCAATGGGTCGCCTGCCGCGGCGATGGTCTGATCAGAACACCTGCAGCGCGTCGAAGACCGGACCATCGACGCACACCCGCTTCATCGCGTCCCCTTCGGCAGTGCGGACCCGGACCGTGCAGCCGGCGCAGCCGCCGACGCCGCACGCCATGAACTCCTCGAGCGACACCTGACAGGGCACCACATAGCGGCGGGCGAGTTGGGCGGCGGCCGCCAGCATCGGGGTCGGTCCGCAGGCGAACAGTTCCACCTCGGCGAGCGCCGCAGAGGACAGCGAACCGAGCCATTCCCCGGCGAGTTCGGTGACGTAGCCTTCGAAGCAGCCTGGGAATCCCGCCCGGCTCGCGAGCCGGCTCGGAATGTCCCACTCCTCGAGCAGCGGCATGCTGGCGATGGTGCCGGCCGGCATCCCCGGCACCACCAGCGTCGAGGGTCGCGGATGGAACGGGAAGGGAATCTCCGAGCCCATCAGCACGAGCGGCCGCCACGGCTCGCCGCTCTCGCGCAGGCGCTCGGCGAGGAAGATCATCGGCGGAATGCCCACGCCCCCGCCAATCAGCACGGTTCGCGGCCGTTCCTGGTGCACCGTGAACGGCCGACCGATCGGTCCGATGATGCTGACGGTCTCGCCGGGCTTGCGCCCTGCCAGAGCGCGCAGGCCGGGGCCGACGATCTTGTAGAGCACGTCGATCCAGCCGGCCGCGCGGTCGGCACGCATGATCGACAGCGGCCGGCGCATCGGGATCGATGGGTCGCAGGTCAGGTGCACGAAGCTGCCCGGCTCGGCCAGCCGGGCGCAGGCCGGCGCTTCCAGGCGCAGCACGAACTGTTCGCCCTCGAACGCGCTCTGGCGCACGATCCGAGCATCTTCCAGGCGCAGTGTGCCCCGGTCGGCGTGACTCATGCGGCGCTCCTCCAGGCGAGCACCTCGGCGAGCACCGCCATGCGCACGGCGACGCCGTTGCGCACTTGGTCGCGGATCACTGAGCGCGGTCCATCGGCCACGTCGGAGGCGATCTCGATGCCCCGGTTCATTGGTTGTGGATGCATGACGATCGCATCCGGACGGGCGAGCGCGAGCCGTTCGGGCGTCAGGCCGTAGCTGGCGTAGTACTGGTGGGCATCCGGCAGGTCCGCCTGGGCCATGCGTTCCTTCTGGATGCGCAGCATCATCACCACATCGGCCTCTGGCAGTCCGCTCTCCAGCCGGGTGTGGCGCGAGCAACCTGCAAACTCACCCTCCGGCGGCATCAGCGCCGGTGGCGCTACGATGCGCAGGTCCGTCACACCGAGGGCGCGGAACACGTGCCAGGCCGAGCGGGCGACGCGCGAGTGGCGCAGATCCCCGACGATCGCGATGCTCAGCGTATCGACGTGGGGCTTGTGCTGGCGCACCGTCAGAGCATCGAGCAGTCCCTGAGTTGGATGCGCCACGTGCGCTTCGCCTGCCGAGAGAATGCTGACGTGATCGGCCACATGAGCGGCGACCGTGGCAGGTACGCCGACCTCGGCATCGCGAATCACCAGCGCATCGACGTGCAGGGACTGCAGCGTGTAGACCGTATCGAGCATGCTCTCGCCCTTGA
>JAPTUI010000510.1 GCA_028067895.1 Pseudomonadota bacterium
ACCTGAGCTCCTCCTGCGCGATTCTCCGCTCCGCCGCCTCCCGCTCGAACAGCTTGGTGGTCTTTTCCAGCACCAGCGTGAAGGGCCTGCCGATGCGGCGAGTCGTGTGCGTCACCGGCAGCTCGCGGCTATCGATCGCCTGGTGCACGTGCGCGCGGTCAGCCTGCGCGAGCGGCCACTCGAGCCGCTTTTGACCGGCTGCCCGCAGAAACCGCGACAGCGTCGCGCACCGCTGGCAGGAGCAGCGCAGCGCCACCGTGATCGACCAGTCGTTCTGCGCGCGCGCCGGGGCGCGCAGCCGCGCCTCGAGTTCCCGGGCGCAACACTCGTATATGCCCTTCAGACCCAGCGCGCGCAGCGCCCCAGGCCGATGGCGCCCGTCCGCCGCCCGCAGCACGCCGATCTGAAGGGGCAGGAGATCACCGGGCTTCTCGACCAGCGCATCGATCAGCTCCCGGTGCAATCCCGTCTGGCGCGCGACCTCACTCCCCTCGATCAGCCCCAGGATCGGCCGGCCGAGGCCGGCGAGCGCCCTGGCGCGCTCGGCCTCGGAGCATTCCATGCGCAGGATTTCCGCCCAGTGCCGCCGCAGCCAAGCCGATTGCGCCGCCAGCACCTCGGCCGCAAGCATCTGGCCCGGCGCTTTGCGCGCCGCCAGCGCACGGGACAGCGAAGCCAGCGCCCCGCTCATCCATTTGAGCCGGGGCTCGGACGGCTCGTAGCCCCGATCCGCGCCCGTCCAGTGCTTCAGCAGCGCGCGGCACCAGTCGAGCCCATAGCTCTCGAGGAGCGCGGCCAGCCGCGGTGCCAGCCGCGCCGTCAGATCCCACAGCGCAAACGGCTTCAATAGCGCCGCGGTCGTCTCGGCATCCGCGAGCGGCCCGGCGACTTTCAGCGTCGGCTCGAGGAGCTTCCCTTCTCGTCGGACACATCCGATCCAGAACGGCAGGAGCTGGCGGGCAAGTAGTACGGCTTCGTCGGTCCGCTTCGCCGCGAGCGCCTTGTCGATCCTCCCCAGCGCCCAGCGCGGATCGACCTTGGCTCGGATCACGAATGCGCGCGCGCGCGGCCAGAGCACCACGGCCGCGCGGTGATACCAGTGGTCCACCGTGGCGCCGGCGTTGCCGGTGTAGCCCTCGTGCTCGGTCTCGAACGGCTCGAAGGTCTCGTGAGCCGTGGTGTAACAGAGCTCGCCGTTCGCGACCCCGATCTGACCTTTGGGCGCGCGAGTCGGTCCGCCTCCCGGTGCGACCCAGTGCCGCAGCTCCACGTCGCTGTCGATCAGCTCCGTGAGCTCCGGCGTCCCGCCGGATTCATCCTCGTCCTCCTCCTCGGCTTCGTCATCGTCGTCATAGCGATTCCAGCGCGAGCGCCTGAAGTCGTATTCCTCCTCGCAGGCCCAGGTCTCGTGCACATCCGCGAGGGCAAGGAAGATCTCGCAGTCGAGGTGCCGCGCCACCTGCCGCAGGGCGCCGGCGCGCGCCGCGTCCGCGTTCTTCAGCCGGTTCCACGCGAGCGCATGCGGGGTGTACTCGTGATCGAGCAGATAGACCAACCGGTCCGGAGGGCTCGATTCACGGCCGCCCGCACGAGTGGCCGTCGGCGTCTCGAAGAAACGGCGGACGCAAGCGCTCAGGGCGCCGACCGACTTCGGCACGGTTGCGTCCGCGGTCCCCTCGGCGATGAGGTTGTAGGTGAGGGCAACCCGATACCCCGTGCGGACGCGACGCACCTCGTGATGGCAGTCGGCATAGAAGGCCGCGAAGGTGAGCTGCCGTGCCGAGCCGCGCACCGTCTGCAGCTCATTCTGATGCTCGATCACGAGCTCCCCGCCGGTGAATCGGGAGGGAAGGATCACGACGAGCGTCCCCAGCATGTCGTGCGCCTTCTCGGAGTCCTGGTGCGGGGCGAAGAACTGCCCGGGCCCATAGACGAGCAGGTTGTACAGCTGCGCCCGCAGGCGGCACCCTTTCGGCAGACCGAGATCGCCTCGGATCCGCTCGAGCTGAGGCGCCAGCGTCTTGGCCCATCGGCGCTCATCGAGCGCGAGGCGCTTGGCCGGAATCTCCCACGTGTCCCGGACCTTCCGGTCGAGACGCGTCTCTTTCCTGTAGCCATAGCGGGCCGGGCGCGCGACCGCGCACAGCTTTCGAGCCATCGCCGGACCGACCGGCAGCGGTATCCGCCCGACGCCCTCGACCTCAAGGTGCAGATCCTGCGCGCCGCGCGTCGAATGCGTCGCGAACGTCCCCCCGGTGCCGATCCGGCCGAGAAGCCGCGCGATATCCTCGAGAGTGCTCATCTTCACCGCGCCTGATCGCAAAGACATGGATCATGCCACGATACCCGCCGGCTTGGCTGCCCGGGTGGTTGTGCGGGTACGCTTCGCCCGCAAGCTCGCAGACGAGTCGGGCGCGGCGCGGTGTCTCCCGCTTGCGCTCCATCGGACTCGATGGCCAGATCTGTCGTTCTGCTTGACAGGTTCTGTCATGCGGAATATCGTATTGTCCCAATGATCCGCTCGTTCGCCTGCTCGGACACCGAGGATCTGTTCCAGAGCCGCCCGGTGGTCCGCTGGAAGAGCATCGAGCGGGTGGCCCGCCGCAAGCTCCTGCAGCTGCACGCGGCCGCGGAGCTTGCGAGCCTGCGCGTTCCGCCCGGGAATCGGCTCGAGGCCTTGCGGGCAGACCGCAAGGGACAGCACAGCATCCGGATCAACGACCAATGGAGGATCTGCTTTATCTGGCGAGCGGACGGTGCGCACCGGGTTGAGATCGTCGACTATCACTAGGAGCGGCACATGACGAAATTGCTCGATGAAATCCACCCTGGCGAGATCCTGCTCGAGGATTTCATGAAGCCGATGAAGCTCACCGCCCGGCAGCTCGCGGCGGATATCGATGTGCCCCCGAGCCGGATCAGCGAGCTGATCCACGGCCGGCGCCCGGTCACCGCGGATACCGCGCTGCGCCTCGGGCTCTACTTCAACATGGATGCCCGGTTTTGG
>JAPTUI010000436.1 GCA_028067895.1 Pseudomonadota bacterium
CGAGGTGCGTCCATGCGGTCAGCAGCACGATGGGTACGTCCGGGTGCTGCCGGCGGATGGCATGGAAGAGCGCCACGCCCTCCTCGCCTCCGGTGGCCTCGCGACGGAAGTTCATGTCCTGGATGACCAGGTCGATCGCTTCGCGCCGCAACAGGGCGAGACCTTCGGGCGCGGACGCTGCGCCGAGGACCTGTGCCCCGTGCAGGGAAAACAGGACCTCGAGCGCGGTCCGCACCGCCTCGTTGTCATCGATCACCAGCACGAGGCTGTGCGCGAGGCCGGGCCGCGACTCGCTGGGCGGACTGCTCATCGGGACAATGGTACCGGATCGGAGCGCAAACCGTCCGCCCTGCCCTTGCAGGATGAAGCAGCGCTGCGCGACGCGCCTGACCGATACGGGCGGCGCTGCCCGGGCGGAACTGCCTGCCGCGATACCGTATAAGGGGCAGCGGCATTTGTGCCGATGGGCGCGGTCCGCGCGCTCCAGGATATCCAGGTGCGGCGGCTACGGTCCGAGGAGAGCGGACGCTACCAAGCGCTGATGCGGGTACACCATTTCCTCGGGGCGCTGTCGAAGATTGGCGAGACGTTGTGGTACGTGGCGACCGGCGCCAGGAGTGGGTGACGCTGCTGAGCTTTTCCGCAGCCGCGTTGAAGATTGCCGTACGGGACCGCTGGATTGGCTGGAGCTATCGGCAGCAGCGCGCGCGCCGTGAGCATCGGCGCGCCCTTTGGGACGTCTGTGTGGCACAGCGCATAGACGGCGACTTGCCGGTGCGGGAAGGTCCAGCGGTGATTGCCGCTCGTGGTCTGGCAATCGCGGCGCGCCGGCCGCCTGCCGGAGTCTGTTTCGAGGAGCGCTACATGCGTATCAACAACGATCAGGTGAAAGGCCGAATCGCGCAGGCGAAAGGCGCCGTGAAGGAGATGGCCGGCACGCTCGCAGGTGACGCCAAGCTGCAGGCGAACGGCAAAGTGCAGAAGAAACGCGGCACGGCGCGTGCAAAATATGGCGATGTGAAACGAAGCATGAAATCGCAGGGTGCATGATCGGCGCAACTTGCGCCGCCATCGGGGCATCGCGAGCAAGCACGGTCGTTGCGCCATACGAAGATGAATCGTTGACGCTGCGCGTCGCGTTTGCAGGCGCCTCTGCACGCGCCACGTCGCAATCCCGATGCGCGCCCGGAGATCGCCCGAGAGCTGCTTTTATGTCTTGCGCCGGACCACCCCGAGCAGAGCGCCGCCGAGCGCATCGACAACCGGGAGTTCGCCTGTTGATTCGCGCTCCAATCGACGCTCTACCTCCGCTGGCGTCATCGTGGGCAGCAGGCACGTCACGGGTGTGACGAGGTCGGCTGCCGCGCCGGTATTTAGGACGCGTGCCAACGGGTGGCAGGTCATTACATCCGCGGGCAGAATGCGGCCGGCAAACATGCCCCTGTCATCGAGTACGTAGAGAATCTGCCGAGCCTGACCCAGATCGAGAAGCCGTTGAATTATTGTCTGGTAGCTGCTGGCTATTGAAATGACCTCGATATCCGTGCAGATGCTCGCCTGATACGGGATCCCTGGATGTTCCGCCGGCGTTTGTACCGTCGCGCGAATGGGCTGGACCGGACCGGAGTAAAGTGAGCGCCGGTCGAGGAGCCGGGCGGTAATGGCGGCGCCGATCACTGCCGACAGAATCGGCACGATGATGCCGAGCGTGTGATGCGTCATCTCCAGCAGCAGGACGATCGAGGACACCGGCGCTTGGGTTGTTGCGGCCAAGACCGCGCCGGCACCGATGACGGCATAGCTCCCCGGTGTTGCGCCAGGCCAGGCGAGCGACCAGAGGTGGCCGAAAAACCCGCCGAGTGCGGCCCCGATGGTTACGCTCGGTGTAAATAGTCCGCCGGGCGCACCGCTGCCCAGACAGCCCGCGGTGGCGAGCGGCTTGAGGAAAATCAGCGCCAACAGCAGAGGTACCCCGAGCTTGTCGGTGAACGCCAATTCGGTCACGTCCTTGCCGTTGCCCAGGAGCTGCGGAAGTTCAATGGCGACACAGCCGAGAGCGGTGAACATCAGCAGCGGCGCCAGCATGGGCCAGCCGCCCGATGGTTTGTGCCGTTCGGCCCAAATGATCATGCGCACAAAAAACACCGCGGCCATGCCGGACAAGGGGCCGAAGACGAGCGCCCAGACCAGCTGGCCGCTCGTGAACGCATAATTCGCCACCACGTAGGTGGCATGGTTGGGCAGCGTGATCCAGGCAACCACAGTGGCCACGAAGGATGCGGTAATTGCCGGCAGAATCAAGGGCAAGCTCAGCGTTCCGAGCAGTATCTCGAGTGCAAACAGCGCGCCGCCGAGCGGCACGTTGTAGACGGCGCCCATGCCCGCTCCGGCGCCGCACGCGACCAGAAATCGCGTTTCCGCCGGGGTCAATCTCGCCCAGCCGGAAAGTGCGCTGGCAACGGCGGCGCCCACCTGCTTGGGCGCGCCTTCCCGCCCGAGCGATGCGCCCATGCCGACTATCGTCATCGACAGCAGCGCCTCGATGATGGTGCGCACGAAGGGCAGGCGGCCCGATCTGAACCAGATGGCTTTCGGTACGTCACTGTTCCGGCCACGGAAGTAGCGCTTCAGCAACCAGACCGTGCCCGTTGCCAGCACGCCGGCGGTCACCATGATCCAGATGTGTCGCCACGGCGATACGAGCTCGGCCGCATGCTGAAAATCGCCCGACCTGTAGACATAGGACCAGTGTTGTACCAGCACGAGCAGCGCCATGAGCAATGAGGCCCCGAGGCCGGCGCCGATCCCGGTGATGACGACCAGCACCCAGAAGCGCAGTGAAAAATTCAGTGTGACGGCAGCCGGTGAATCGTTCGGCTGTATGAACGGCATGGAGTTCATTGTCGTTCTCTTATGCCGGCATGCGTCAAGTTTCGACGTGGGTGCACGAGGACGCGGGCATTTCGGTCATGGGGTGAGTGGTTTGCTCCG
>JAPTUI010000096.1 GCA_028067895.1 Pseudomonadota bacterium
TGCTCGGTGCGCCATCGAAAAGCGCGATCGTGCTCACATGGAACACTGAGCGCTGCTCCGGGTAACTGCGTCTCCATGTGCCGCCGTACGACCGTCGGCACCGGTCACAAGAGAGTGACCCTTCGCAAAAAGATCCAGGTTACGCTCGCTCTATACCCCCGCTACTTACGATGCGCGCGACTACGCGCCGAATGTCGCAAGCGCGTCCCGGCACGCTCTCGGCGATGCTGCTATCCATGAACGCACCGTCATCCGCTCTACGTTGCCTTTGTGTCAACGCCGGCTCCTCCTCGCTCAAGCTCGCCGTCTACCAAGTCGACGCCGATGAAGAAACGCGACTCGACGCGGCGACAGCAGTTGAAATTGGCCGACCGGAGTCCGCTGTACAGATCAACGGGAAACGCTCCTCGTGGACCCTGCCGAACCATGCCGTCGCACTAGATGTATTGCTCTCCCACCTCATGCCCACACGACTGGATGCCGTCGGTCACCGCGTTGTGCACGGTGGTAACCACGCGGCTCCGGAGCGCGTTGTGCCGGCGTTTTTGCAGCGGCTCGAGGGACTTCTCGCACTCGCTCCTTTGCACAATCCGCCGGCGCTGGACGGTATACGTGTGGTCGGTGCACGGTTGCCCGGACTCCCACAGGTAGCCTGTTTCGACACAGCGTTCCATTCCACATTGCCTGAACTGGCACGCACTCTGCCGCTGCCGCGCCGCTTCCGAGAACACAACGTCCGGCGTTACGGCTTTCACGGATTATCCTATGAATACATTACCCGCCGCCTCGGAGCACGCGTCAACGGCCGGGTCGTTATCGCGCACCTCGGCAACGGCGCGAGCCTCGCCGCTCTCAGTGACGGTCGGTCAATTGAAACCACAATGGGCATGACGCCGACCGGTGGAGTGATGATGGGAACCCGCCCCGGCGATCTCGATCCCGGCACTCTGCTCTATCTTTTGCGCGATATGGGTCTCGGTATCGGCGAACTGGAACATGTCCTAGACCAGGAGTCCGGGTTACGCGGCGTGTCGGGTAAGACCGCCGATATGGCTACGCTGCTGACTCTCGATGACCCCGACGCACGTCTCGCCGTCGATCTTTTTGCCTACCATGTACGCAAGGCCGTCGGCGCGCTCGCCGCAGTCCTCGGCGGCTTGAACCGGCTCGTGTTCACCGGCGGTATCGGCGAGCACGCTGCATCCGTGCGTTCAGCCGTGTGTCGCGGCTTGGAGCACCTGGGCATAGTACTTGACCCGACCGCGAACGCCGTCGATGCCGAGCAAATTTCCATCGCGCAATCACGCTGCGCAGTGAACGTCATCCCTACCGATGAGGACGCCATGATCGCACGGCACGTTTACGAGGTACTGCGAGCAGACAATGGACTCTAGGTTCATGCGGCTCGATGCGCCAGGCGCCTTTGCGGCGACGTTCGACGAGTGCCGGGCTCGCACTTGATCACGCCTGCGCAGGTCTTGCGCCGCGCGGACGGTTATTTCACTGTATTTCCGCCCCCTCTGAGAGATTCGTATGGTCTCACTCCCGCTCTCTGACGCCATCCAGCGTCACCTTAAGCAGCATCAACTGATTCCTCCCGCCCTCGCAGATGCGCGCGATTGGTTCGAAGCACTCGCCGGCGCTCTGCGTGATTTGATCGGCGAACAATGGCTCGTGACGGAACAGACCCATGCCCGCGATCGTCCGAAACGCATCTATTACCTGTCAATGGAATATCTCCTCGGGCGGTCGTTGAAGGCCAATCTATTGAACCTTAGGATAGAACCGCAGGTACGTGCCATCCTTGGACGTCAGAATGTGCAGCTCGAACAACTTTACGAGGCCGAGCCCGATGCAGGCCTTGGTAATGGCGGCCTGGGCCGACTCGCCGCATGTTTTATGGATTCCCTTGCCACTCTAGACTTCCCGGCCATGGGCTACGGTCTCCGTTATGAGTACGGTATGTTCCGCCAGGATATCGCCGATGGCTGGCAGGTCGAACACCCGGACAATTGGCTGCATCATCCGGACCCCTGGGAGATCGCCCGTCACAAGGAGGCCGTCGAGGCGCGCTTGCAATGCGCGCTGCGCTTCGAGGAAGGGGTGGCGCGCCTAGCGGATCACCACGCCGCCACGCTGCGCGGCATACCCTATGATCGACCGATGGTCGGCTTTTCTGGAACAACAGTCAATACGCTTCGCCTCTGGCAAGCAACAGCCCCGGACTACTTCGATCTGAACGAGTTCAATCACGGCGATTTCTTCGGGGCCGTCCATGACAAGATCCTGGCGGAAAATCTCACCCGCGTACTATATCCCGATGACGCCACTTCTGCCGGACGTCATCTTCGCTTCTTGCAGGAATATTTTCTGGTCGCCTGCTCGCTTGCGGACATTGTGCGGAGATTCCGGATCGCCGGAGGACAGTGGCCGCAACTGCCCGATCTGGTTGCCATTCAACTCAACGACACGCATCCAGCATTGGCCGTTGCCGAACTCATGCGCATCCTTCTCGACGAGGCACGCCTCGGCTGGGACGAGTCCTGGGATCTGACAGTGCGTACCTTGGCCTACACGAACCACACGTTGCTGCCGGAAGCGCTCGAGCGTTGGCCGGTCGAGTTGTTCGAACTTGCACTACCGCGCCTTCTTGAGATCATTTACGAGGTCAATAGGCGCTTTCTTGCCGATGTATTCGCACGTTTCCCGCATGACGGAGCACTTATCGAGCGTATAAGCCTCATAGAAGAGCACCCAGTCAAGGCAGTGCGCATGGCGCATCTTGCCGTAGTAGGCTCCCATAGCACGAACGGAGTGTCGGTAATCCACAAGATTCTTCTGCGGTCCCACACACTGAAAGATTTTAACGAACTGCTTCCAGGCCGTATTCGCAACGAGACGAACGGTGTTACGCCCCGCCGGTGGTTGCTCGCGGCAAATCCCGAAATGGCGGGACTGTTCAGCCAAACTATCGGGGAGAATTGGCTCA
>JAPTUI010000125.1 GCA_028067895.1 Pseudomonadota bacterium
GGAAGCACCCAGGCCGGCGCGCTCGAGCAGACCATCCAGCGCTGCGCGCCGCTGCAGCCGGCCTCCTGCGTACTCACCAAGGTCGACGAGGCGGCAAGCCTCGGCGGAGCACTCTCGGCCCTGATCCGCGCTCGGCTGCCGGTCTCCTACGTGAGCGACGGGCAACGAGTGCCGGAGGACTTGCGTCCGGCCCGCGCGCTGGAGCTCGTCAGCCAAGCGGTACGGCTCGCCAAGGCGAGCGGCGCGGCCGCCGATGAAGATCTTCTGCGACGACGTTTTGGAAAACTTGCCCATGCCAACTCCTGAGCTCAGCTTGATCAATAACGCGAAACTCAAGGCGCTCGCGCAGCCCGTACAGGTCATCGCCGTGACCGGCGGCAAGGGCGGCGTCGGCAAGACCAGCGTCTCGGTCAACCTCGCCACCGCACTCGCGGCCCGTAAACGAGTCGTGCTGCTCGACGGGGACCTCGGACTGGCGAATGCGGACGTGTTCCTCGGGCTCTCACCACGCTACACACTGGCACACGTGATCAGCGGCGAGCGAACGCTCGATGAGGTGCTGATCGAGGCGCCGCAAGGCTTTCAGGTCGTCCCGGCTGCCTCCGGTGCAGCGGATCTGGCCTGCATGGGTGCAGCGGAGCACCTGGGCCTGGTGCGCGCGTTCAGCTCCCTCGCGGCGCAGGTCGAAGTTCTCATCATTGACACCGCCGCCGGCATCGCTCACGCCGTACTGCAGTTCGCGCAAGCCGCCCAGCAGGTACTGGTGGTGATTTGTGACGAGCCGGCTTCCCTCACCGACGGCTACGCGCTCATAAAGGTGCTCAGCCGCAATCATGGTGTGGGCCGCTTCCGGGTCCTCGCCAATCGGGTGCGCAGCCCAGGTGCCGGTCGCGAGCTGTTCGAGCGCTTCGAACGGGTCACCACCCGCTTCCTCGACGTAGTTCTCGAATTCGCCGGCGAAATCCCCGACGATGAATATGTGCAGCGCTCGGTACGCGAGCAACGTCCAGTTTGTGACGCATATCCCGCAAGCAGTGCGGCCCGGGCGTTCAAGAAACTGGCCGAGGCGGCCGATACATGGCCAGTACCTCCCGGTCCACGCGGAAACATCGAATTTTTCGTGGAGCGGCTGGTGCAGCGCGGGCCCGCCAAACTCGCGGTGGTACCGTGAACGCCGCGAGTGCTTATGGAGGGCCGCGTCAGCTCGGGGCTCCCGGCGATGCGACCGACCTGGTGACCCGGCACGCGGAGCTGGTCAAGCGCATCGCCTATCACCTGGCGGGGCGCCTGCCGCCTTCAGTGGAGATTGACGATTTGATGCAGGCCGGAATGCTCGGGTTGCTGGAGGCAGCCTCGAACTACGCCGCCAACCGCGGCGCGAGCTTCGAGACTTACGCCGGCATACGCATCCGCGGCGCCATGATCGACGCGCTGCGCAAACTCGACTGGGCACCGCGCTCGGTGCACCGCAAGGCGCGCGCCGTTGCGGCGGCGGTGCAGGAGATCGAACGGCTGACTGGCCGAGACGCTCGCGATACAGAGATCGC
Source organism: Pseudomonadota bacterium (assembly GCA_028067895.1). GTDB lineage: Bacteria > Pseudomonadota > Gammaproteobacteria > Steroidobacterales > Steroidobacteraceae > 13-2-20CM-66-19. The sequence goes on from JAPTUI010000125.1 coordinate 1,548, forward strand.
CGAGCGGCTCGGTGTGACGCTCGGGGAATACCACTCGATCGTGCAGGACGCGGCGAGTTGCCGCTTGGCGGCGCTCGATGACGCGGCGGTCACGGTCGAGGGCGAAGCGGATCCATTTCTTGAGACCGCCGATGACGAATTCCGCGGCGCGCTCGCCGGGGCGATCGATGGTCTGCCGGAGCGTGAGCGGCTGGTGATGTCGCTGTACTACAGCGAAGGATTGAATTTGAAGGAAATCGGTGCGGTGCTGAGGGTGACCGAATCGCGCGCCTGCCAATTACACGGGCAGGCGCTGGTTCGGTTGAAGGCGCGTTTGAACGAATGGCGCGACGGCCCGCAGGCGGGCGAGACAGCAAGGCGAGGCAGGCAGTGAGCAAAGATCTGAAATTTCTGGTGGTCGACGACTTCTCGACCATGCGGCGCATCATCAAGAATCTCCTCCATGATCTCGGCTACTCGAACGTCACCGAAGCCGATGACGGCAAGACTGCCCTGCCAATGCTGCAGGCGGGCAATTTCGACTTTCTGATCACCGACTGGAACATGCCGGGCATGCCCGGTCTGGACCTAATCAAGGCGGTGCGCGCCGATGCTCGCCTCGCGAAGATGCCAGTGTTGATGCTCACCGCGGAAGCGAAGCGCGAGCAGATCATCGAGGCCGCGCAGGCTGGAGTAAACGGCTACGTCATCAAGCCATTCACGGCCGAGACGCTCAAAGAAAAACTCGACAAGATCCTCGGCACGGCCGGAAAGTGAGCCGGCCATGTCGAACTTCTCAATTCTGAAGCGCGAATACGGAGCATGCCTCGAGTCGATGACCGAGGCATTCCAGCGCGGTGACGAGGCGGCATTCTTCACCGCCGTCGATCACATCGTGCACATGCGTGAGCCGAAGATGCTCGGGGAGATCCGCAAGCTCACTGGCGATCTGCAAAAAGCTCTCGAGCGCTTCAGCATCGAATCTCGGCTCGCGGACATTGCCGAGCGGGAGATTCCGAGCGCGCGCGCTCGTTTGACGCACGTGATCAACATGACCGACGAGGCTGCACATCGTACGCTCGATCTCGTCGAGCGCTCCGGCCCGCTGGCCGAACGGACCGCTCGCGAGGCGAACGTGCTGCTCGAGTCGCTCGAGGCGTTCCGGGCGCGACCGGCGTCCACGGCCGGCTTCGAGGGCGTGGCGCGCTCGGTCGAGGCTTTCTTGCCCGTGGTCCGTTCGCTCGAGGCATTCCTGCCCTCGGCACGCTCCGACTGCGAGCAGATCCGGCGCAACCTCGCCGAGGTGCTGCTCGCCCAGGGCTACCAGGACCTGACCGGCCATATCATTCGCAGCGTCATCAAACTAGTCGAGGAGCTTGAGCGCACGCTCAGCGACCTGACCGCGCTTTCCGGCGGCACGGTCGAGCACGCAACCCTCGGTGAATCGAACAGCAGCGGCTTCGGCCCTGTGGTCCCCGGCGTGACCCAAGGAGAAGTCGCATCTGCGCAGACCGACGTGGACGCCCTGTTGTCGGGTCTCGGTATGTAAGGTGGGACGATGGACATCCTGAGCATCATTGGACTGGTGCTCGCCGTCAATGCCGTGCTCGTTGGCGCGCTGTTGCGCGGCGCGGGCGTAATGGCACTGGTATCGCTCGAGGCGCTGGTGGTGGTCGGCGGCGGGACGATTGCCGCGATCTGCGTGCAAACGCCCCTACCGGTGATGCGCCGCGCACTTGGCATCTTTCCCTGGGTCATGCGCCCGCCACCGCGCGACGGACACCATCTCATCGAGAAGATCGTGCAGTGGAGCCAGACTGCGCGCAAACAGGGTCTGCTCGGGCTCGAACCGCTGATCGACGAAGAATCCGACGAGTTCACGCGCAAGGCGCTGCAGATGGTGGTCGACGGCAGCGAGCCGGAGAACATCAGCAATACGCTATATGTCGACGTGAACATGCGTGAACATGCCGACATCACGGCCGCCAAAGTGTTCGAAAGCGCTGGAACCTATGCCCCGACACTGGGCATCATCGGCGCGGTGCTCGGCTTGATGGCCGTGCTGCAGAATCTGACCGACCCGGCCCGGCTCGGCCACGGTATTGCCGCGGCGTTCACCGCCACCGTGTACGGCATCAGTTTCGCCAATCTGTTCTTTCTGCCCGTGTCCGCCAAACTCAAGGGCATCATCCACCGCCAGACCCAGTTCCGCGAAATGATCATCGACGGCATGCTCGCCATCGCGCAGGGGGAGAATCCGCGGGCCATCGAAACGAAGCTGCAGGGCTACCTGCACTGAAGAGACAGCCGATGCGCAGAATCCGTCGTCACGAAGAGCATACCAATCACGAACGCTGGGCAATCCCGTACGGCGATCTGCTGACGCTACTGCTTGCATTCTTCGTGGTGATGTACTCAATCTCCTCGGTGAATGCCGGCAAATACCGCGTCCTGTCGAACTCGCTGTATGCGGCGTTTCGCGGGCAACCGCGCTCGCTGACGCCGATCCAGATCGGCCGCACGCAGATCGGTCCGGGCACCATTCCGGGCGCCGTACCCGGCACCCACCTAGTGCCGACGCGGATTCCAAAGCATCCCCCTGAAGCTCCGCTCGACGCCGCCCGCGCGCCAGTGCACGATCCGTTTCTCGGCCGCATCGCCCGAGGAGTCGATAGCGCAATGGGTGCGCTCATGCATCGTCACCTGGTGATGATGCACCGGGAAGCGGGCATGATCGAAGTGCAATTCAGCACCGACCTGCTGTTCCCGAGCGGCAGTGCGCATCTCTCCCCGAGTGCGGTGGCCGCAATCACACACTTGGCCGGTGTGCTGCAGCGGTACCCGAACCCGGTCCGCGTTGAGGGGTTCACGGACAACGTACCGATCCGCACGGTCCAATTCGCCTCCAACTGGGAATTGTCGGCCGCCCGCGCCGGCAGCGTGGTACACATCCTCTCGGCTCACGGGGTGGCACCGAGCCGCCTGGCCGTGATCGGCTTCGGTGCGCAACGCCCGATTGCCAGTAACCAGACGGCCAGCGGACGCAAAGCGAACCGCCGCGTCGTGGTCGTCATCCTTGCCAATCACCTGCGCCGGCACGCCGATCCGGCCTGGCTGCCACACTCGACCCACCCGGGCACTGGCACGGAAGCTGCAGAGGTGAAGTAAGTGCCCGGGTGACGACGGCGGTTTTCCGTCGCCGTCAGTCCTGCTGGCACAGGTTTTGTGACCGACTTCACAGGAGTTGCGGCCATGGCCGTCATGAATCTGCCAAACATCGAGTTTTTCCTGATCCTGGGGCGGGCGGTGTTCCTGGTGTTTTCCTTCGCGGTAGCGGCGGTGACCTTCACCGCGTGGCGGCGCTCAGCGCGCGAACAGGCCGAGACGGTCCTCGCACAGAACCGCGCGATCAGCGAACAGCTCGCGGCACTGGCCGCGCGGCTGAATGCGGCCGACCAGCACCTTGCACATCTGGCCGAGCGGCTCGAGCACACGCAGCCGCGCGCCGCGAACGCACCCGCCGGTCAGCAGGGATACCAGATCGCCATCCGGCTGGCGCGCAGCGGCGCCGCCGTGGACGAACTCATCGCCGGATGCGGCCTGACCAAAGCTGAAGCGGAGCTTGTGAAGCGGCTCCACGGACCGCCATTACCGGAACTGCGTCAAGTTTCCTAGCAGCGGGTTCAAGCGCGCCATCGGTACGCCGATAGCTACGCTGAATATGAACGTCCGTCCCCGCTCGAAACCGGCCCGCTCAACCCAGCGCGGCCGACAGGCCGCCGTTGCCGCTGCCCCGCGAGGCAAGAGCAAGCGACGTAATCTTTTGGTTTTGCAAGCCGAATGCACCCTAACGGATGCTGCTGAACTCAAGAGCGCTCTCTGTAGGCTGAGCGATCACGACGGCACTGTGACGCTGGATGCCGCAGCCGTCGAACGCATCGACACCGCTGCGCTTCAGCTGCTGGCAGCATTTGTCCGCGATCGGCGCCTCGCTGGCGCAGCGCTGCAATGGCGAGCCGTCTCCCCCGCCGTGCACTCGGCCGCTCGCCTGCTCGGCATGGACACGATGCTCGCGCTCAATGAGGCAGCCTCATGACGGTCGATCTGACGCAATTTCACGATGCATTCTTCGAGGAGAGCTTCGAGGCGCTGGACGCCATGGAAGCCGCTTTGCTGAAGCTCGACATCGGCGCGCCGGACCCTGAACTCATTAACACGATCTTCCGCGTCGCGCATTCCATTAAGGGCGGCAGCGCGACCTTCGGCTTCACGGAAATCGCCTCGTTCACGCACAGTCTCGAAACGCTGCTCGATGAGCTGCGCAGCGCCACCATGCCGGTGACTGATCAGGTCTCCGACACCCTACTGAAATCGGTCGACGTCATGCGCGCAATGCTGCGCGCAGTCCAAGCCAAACAGCCTATCGACGCTCAGCGCGTCTCAGACCTGCAATTCGACCTCGAAGTCATCATCGCAACCAAGAACGCAGCACCCGCGGCCGCAACGCCCCTCGCAGCGGTGCAGGCGTGCGCGCCGCCGGCCGCGAACCCGGCACCGACGCCGCATTGGCAGGTGCGCTTCCGACCCTATCGAGAGCTCATGGCGCGCGGCAACGACCCGCTGCGTATGTTGCGCGAACTGCATGAGCTCGGCGAAGTGCGCACGCAGATCGACGCACAACACTTGCCGCCACTCGCCGAGATCGAACCACAGGACTGTCACCTCGCCTGGACACTCGAGCTGCCAGGCGAGATCGCCGAGGACGCCATCCGGCAGGTGTTCGACTGGGCCGAGGGCGACTGCGACCTGACCATCGAACGGCTGGGCGACACGCCGCTCGCCCAACCCGCAGACGAACCGACCGACGCCCCGGCCACCCGGCTCGCCGCCGATCCCCCCATGGCATCACCGGCAGCGCCCGAAACAACGCCCCCGCCCAGCGTCCCGACCCCAGTCGCCGCAGCGCGCACCGAAACTGCGGCTAAAACGGACACCGGCCCTGGAGCACCGGCCGACTCCGGCTCAATCCGCGTCAGCGTCGACAAGATCGACGAACTCATGAATACCGTCGGCGAACTGGTGATCACGCAGGCGATGCTCAGCCAGCTCGGCGGCCAGTTCGAAGGGCCGCAGGCCGAACAGCTGCGCGCCGGGCTCGGACAACTCGAGCGCAACATGCGCGAGTTGCAGGAAAGCGTCATGCGCGTGCGCATGCTACCGATCAGCTTCGTCTTCAGCCGCTTCCCACGCATGGTGCGGGATCTGGCGCACCGACTCGGCAAACAAATCGAGCTAAAACTCACCGGCGAGCAAACCGAGCTCGACAAAACGGTGCTCGAGAAAATCGGCGATCCGCTCGTCCACCTGGTGCGAAACTGCATCGATCACGGCATCGAGCCACCCGAAACGCGCATCGCTGCAGGCAAGCCTGCCGCAGGCACCGTACACCTCGATGCCGCCCACCGCGGAGGCAACATCGCAGTGGAAGTCAGCGACGACGGGGGCGGCCTCGACAAGGACCGAATCCTCGCGAAAGCCCGCTCGCGCGGACTCATAGGTGCGAACGACACGCTCTCCGACGCTGAGATCTACGAGCTGATCTTCCTGCCTGGATTTTCCACCGCCGAGAAGACGACGGATGTCTCCGGCCGCGGCGTCGGCATGGACGTCGTGCGCCGTAATGTCAAATCCCTCGGCGGCAAGATCGAAGTGAACAGCGAACCCGGCCGTGGCTCGCGCTTCACGATAACGTTGCCGTTGACGCTCGCCATCGTCGACGGCCAATCCGTCGCCGTCGGCAGCGAAACCTACATCGTCCCGCTCATATCGATCGTCGAATCGATGCAGCTGAAGAACGGTAACGTCAGCCGCTTGAGCGGTAAGGGCGAGGTGTTCTCGTTCCGCGGCGACTACCTCCCGATCATTCGGCTACACGAATTGTTCGGAGTCGAGCCGCGCACTCACGAACTGCACGAGGGGCTGGTGGTCGTGGCCGAAGGCGACGGCTGCCGGGCCGGTCTGTTCGTCGACGACCTGCTCGGCCAGCAGCAGGTCGTCATCAAATCACTGGAAACCAATTACGGCCACATCGAAGGCATCTCCGGCGCGACCATCCTCGGGGACGGCTCGGTGTCGCTCATTCTCGATGTACCCGGTTTGATTCGTGTCGCATCGATGCGCGTCGCGGCGTGAGCCCGGTTCGGGCGAGGAGTCTTGGCAATGTCGACAAATACTACTGGTGAACAGCAGCATGGCCCCGAATCGCGCCAGGTGCTCACCTTCATTCTCGGCAATGAGACCTATGGGGTCGACATTCTGCGCGTGCAGGAAATCCGCGGCTGGACCGCGGTCACCAAAATCCCGCATGCCCCCGCGCATGTCCTCGGTGTCCTGAACTTGCGCGGCTCGATCGTGCCCATTGTCGATCTGCGCATGCGCTTCGCACTCGAACGCGCTGAATACACCGCGATCACGGTCATCATCGTCATGTCGGTGGTCACCCCCTCCGGGCGTCGCGACTTCGGCGTCGTCGTCGATGGCGTTTCAGATGTCGTCGACGTCAATGCCGCAGAGGTCAAACCCGCCCCCGATCTTGGCGAGCGCAGCGCGACGGAATATCTGCTCGGCCTGGTGACGATTGCCGAACGTATGGTCGTCCTGCTCGACATCGACCGCCTGATCGGCCGGGAACTCACCGCCATTGGCGGCAGTGAAGATACCGAACCGCTCGCCGCGGATGCGGCCTGAGGGAGCCTGAATTCATGCAACGACTGAGCGAATACCCGCTGACCGTGCGTCTGCCGCTGTTCAGCAGCGCCATGCCGCTCGCCATCTTCGGCGGCGCGCTACTGCTCGGCGCACGCGACACGCTGGCATTGTGGCTCATGGCCGCTGTGCTCACCGCCGGTGGCGTGCTCGCCTACGTCGCAGCAAACGCAGCGGAACGCGCGATGGCGGATGCCGCACGCAGCGCCAAAGCGCTTGCCGAGGGGCAACTCGATCTGCCGGCCGGCTCCGCCAGGACCGCAATCGCACCACTCGCCAACGCCCTGGAAGCGCTTCGAGTCAGGCTGCGCCACGAGCGCGAAAAGACCGATGTGCAACGCATCGCACAGCAGATCGCCCCCCAAATGAAGCAGCGCGCCGACGAGGCCGTGATGGCTCTGCAAGCACAGCTGCGCGACACCGTTGCATCAGTCCGCGACGCAGTGAACGGCGCCGTCGGCGGAGATCTAACCTGTCGTGCCGGGGTTCGGCTCGATAACGCAGAACTGCAGACACTGACCGACTCTGTCAACGTCCTCATTCAAAACATGGCCTCGATCGTTCAAGGCATTCAATCCACGGCCGGGGACGTCAAACGCGCGGCCGATGAGATCTCCACCGGAAACGAGAATCTCTCCCAGCGTACCGAAGAGCAGGCCTCGTCCTTGGAGGAAACCGCCTCTTCAATGGAACAGATGACGACCACAGTCAAGCAGAACGCCGACAACGCCGCTCAGGCCAATCAACTGGCACTCGCCGCGCGCGACCAGGCTGAACGCGGTGGCAAGATCGTCAACCAGGCGATTGCGGCGATGTCCGATATCAACCACTCATCGAAGAAAATCGCCGACATCATCGGCGTGATCGACGAGATAGCCTTCCAAACTAACTTGCTCGCCTTGAATGCTGCCGTCGAAGCAGCCCGCGCCGGCGAACAGGGCCGCGGATTCGCCGTCGTCGCAAGTGAGGTGCGCAGCCTTGCCGGTCGTTCAGCAACGGCCGCCAAGGAAATCAAAGGCCTGATCCAGGATAGCGTTCGCAAGGTAGAGGACGGTTCGACGCGAGTCACGCAGTCGGGTCAGACGCTCGAGGAGATTGTTGCATCGGTGAAGAAGGTATCGGACATCGTTGCCGAAATCGCCGCCGCCTCGCGCGAACAGTCGGCCGGAATAGAGCAGGTAAACCGGGCCGTGATGCAGATGGACGAGCTGACGCAACAGAATGCCAGCCTCGTGGAACAGGCCACCACTTCCGCACGCAACATGTCCGCCCTCGCCGATTCACTTGACGAAAACATGGCGCGTTACCGACTGTCCGCCTCGGTCCGCTCTGATGCCGAGATGCGTCCCGCGGCGGCGCCGCTGCTTCGCGCTGCTGGAGGTTGATCGCATGCGTGTGTCTACGCTCAATCACATGAAACTCTGGCAGAAGCTTGCCGTGCTGGTGCTGGCGATGAGCCTGCCCGCCACCGTGGTGGGATTCTTCTACCTGCGCAGCACCAGCGGCGGACTCGAGCAGTCCCGCGCCGAACTCGCCGGCAGCGCGTATCTTCGCGCCATCGGGTCCTTTCAGGCCGCAGTGCTCACGCATGAGGGCCGCGCGTTCGTGCAGGCAAACGGAGATAGTGCCCGCGCTGCGGCCACGCAGGCTGCCAGCGCTGCCGCGGACGCCGCACTGACCAAGCTACAGAAACTCAATGCACGGCTCGGCTTGCGTTACGGCGTGCGCAAAGACCTGAGCGCCATCGCAGCGCAGTGGCGCAGCCTTGAGAGCAATTCGACTCACTTCAACGCTGAGCAAACCGCGGCTGCACACCAGAAGCTGCTCGTACGCCTGGGTCAACTGCGCGATGCAGTGGCCGCCGGCTCGCTGGCCGAATCTGATCCGGCGCAATCGAGCCGCAGCTTGCTGCAGATTGCCAGCCAATATGCGCCGGCGGCGCTGACAGCCGAGACCGCGCTGCGCCGCTATGCGGTCGATGCCGCAGCCAAAGGCTACCTCGGCGGCGATGACCGGATGGGCATTCAGATCTCTCTCGACCGTCTGAACAGCGCGTTTAGCTCGATTAGCGCCGCGCTCGTGGAGGTTCCAACTGGCAAACGCGCGCCCCTGACGCGAACGCTCGAGCAGGCCCGCTCCGAGGCGGGCGCGTTTTACCAGACGGTCGCCACTCGCATTGTCAACGCCAGTAACGTGAAGATTCCCGCCGGATCGCTCTACGACGCCGGAACCGAACTGAACGCAACACTGACTCAGCTGTTAAACGCCAGCGGAGCGGCGGCGACGACTACACTCGCCTCGCGCGTCGGGTCCCTGCGTGGCGGGCTGCTGTTCGACATAGCTCTGGTGCTGATCGCCATCGGGCTGATTCACGCGCTCACTTGGTCCACCGAAAAGGCCGTACGTACCCCGCTGCGTCACGTGGTCAAGGTGTTCGACCGCATAGCCGAAGGCAAATACGACAACAGCATCGACAGCGGACGGCAGGACGAGCTCGGGCAGGTGCTCAGTGCCCTTGCATCCATGCAGAGCAAGCTGCAGTCGCAGCTCAGCATTGAGCGGGAGCTCGCCACGGAGAATGCCCGGATTCGCCAGGCCTTGGACAAGACGTCCACTGGCGTCCTACTCGCCGATACCTCGCACAAGATCATTTATCTGAACGAATCGGCCCGTACCGGTTTCGCGGATCACGCGAGCGAGTTCAAATCGCTGCGCGAATTTTCCGCCGAGCACCTGCTTGGCGCCAGCCTGGAGACGCTCTCCACCTCCCCGGGTGAAGAACGTCGGGCGCTCGATGACCTCGCAGGCCCGCGTGTCGAGGATCGCAGCTACGGCAGTCTCGTATTCCGCATCACCACCAATCCGGTGCGAGATCCGCAGGGCACGCGCCTCGGCACCGTCATGGAATGGAAGCTGCGCACCCAGGAAGTTCTCGTTGAGCAGGAAATGCAAGCTGTGATCAGCGCGGTGACCAACGACGACCTCACGCACCGCATCAATCTCGGCGACAAGACCGGCTTCTTTGCAACCCTCGGGGAGGGAGTGAACCGTCTGGCCGACAACCTCGCCGAAATCGTTGCACGGGTGAAGGACTCGGCTCGGGAAATTTCACTCGGTGCCGAGGAAATCACCCTCGGAAACACCAATCTTTCCTCCCGCACAGAGGAGCAGGCTTCCTCGCTCGAGGAAACTGCCTCTTCGATGGAAGAGATGACCACCACGGTGAAACAGAACGCCGACAACGCCGCCCAGGCCAACCAGCTCGCCCTCGCCGCTCGCGATCAGGCCGAACAGGGCGTTGCCGTGGTCGACAAGGCGGTCGGTGCGATGAGTGGTATCGACGAGTCGGCGCAGAAGATCGCTGACATCATCGGGGTAATCGCCGAAATCGCCTTCCAGACGAACCTGCTTGCACTGAACGCGGCGGTAGAAGCGGCCCGTGCCGGCGAACAGGGTCGCGGCTTTGCAGTCGTGGCAAGCGAAGTGCGCAACCTCGCGGGCCGCTCAGCCACCGCGGCGAAGGAAATCAAGAGCCTCATCCAGGACAGCGTTGCCAAAGTCGGCGACGGCGCGCAGCTCGTGACCCGCTCCGGTGAAACTTTGACGGAGATCGTCACCGCCGTAAAGAAGGTCTCGGACATCGTCGCCGAGATCGCGGCCGCCTCTCGCGAGCAGTCCGCGGGCATCGAGCAAGTTAACCGCGCCGTAATGCAGATGGATCAGATTACACAGCAGAATGCGGCGCTCGTCGAAGAGACGATCGCCGCCTCACAAGTAATGAGCGGCCAGGTTCGTGACTTGAACGACACACTGGGCCGCTTTCGACTCGCCGGGTCCGCCGCCGCGACGCCGGTCGATGCGAGCAGTACGTCATCGGCCGCGACCACGACCGCCGCGGAACCCCCGCGACTCGCAGTGGGCGAGAGCCGCTGACGCGCCGCCGCATCGGCAATCACACCGCTTTCAGCTTCAGGATCTCAGAATATGCAATTCCTAAACCATCTGAAACTCTGGCAGAAACTGCTCCTGCTGGTGGTCGCGATGGCGGTCCCGACAGCGCTGCTCGGGGCTTTCTATCTGAGCTCTGCTAACCACGAAGTGAGCCAGGCACGCAATGAACTGGCGGGCGCGCACTATGCGCACAGTCTAGGGGCCGTACTTGCGGAGACTGAGAACCACCGCAGCCAGCTGTTCGCGCTGCTGACGGGAGATCAGAGCCGCGCCGCCGACGTGGCCGCCTCCGAGGCGCGCATGCGCAAGCTGATGGCTCGGGTAAGCGCAATCAATGCCACAACGGGACACGCGCTCGGAGTTCGGGGTCTGTGGCAATCGGTCGAACAGAGTTGGAATGCGCTGACGGCTGGAGAAATGAAGCTCACGGCCGATCAGGCTGTCACGGCGCATGACGCTCTCATCGAAAAACTCGTCAGTCTCGGCCACATCGTCGCAACCCGCTCGGCGCTCAACGTCGATCCATCCCCCAAAACCGCCGCGCTGATCCAGGTTGCAACCCATGACGTCCCTGGCGCACTGATTGCCGCCGGTGAAGTCCAGTGGTATGCGACCAGTGCCGCCATCAAAGGCTACCTCGGCGGCGGTGACCAGCGCGCCATTCAGATCTACCACCGCCAAGTGCTCAGCGATTTCGCACAGGCCGAACGCGATCTGAACGGCGCTTCGGCTGCCGATCGCGCCAAAATTCGCCCACAGTTAAACGCCACGTTGGCGGCATTCAATACTTCCTTCGACCTCATCCGCACGCGCATCCTCAACGCGAAGAAGATTACGATCACATCGGCTGATCTGTTCCGCAATGCCGGTGGCGTCACGAGCAACCTGCAGAAGTTGCTCGACTCGAGCTATGCGGCCATGGACACCGCGGTACAGCATCGACTCAATCAGGTCACTACAGCCCGCTCCGCCACGGTCGGGATCACTCTGGTCGCTATGCTAATCGCTCTGGCGCTCTCCTGGGTGATCGCCCGCGCACTGGCCGGCGTGATCGGTCGCGCCATCACGGTCTTCGACAGCATCGCGGCCGGCAGGTACGACAACAGCATCGAAATCGACGGCAACGACGAGGGCAATCAAGTTCTGCGCGCCCTCGATAAGATGCAAGCCAAACTGCGCGGCCAGATTGAAGCCGAGCGCACCGCGGCCGCAGAGAATGCCCGAATTCGCGAAGCACTCGACAGCGTCTCCTCCGGCGTAATGGTCGCCGACGGTGACTACAACATCCAATACCTCAACCCGGCACTAGAGAAGTCATTGCGAGACGCCGAGAGTGACATCCGGCGCCAATTGCCGGGCTTCGACGTCAGCCGGCTGCGGGGAACCAATATCGATACGTTCCATAAGACTCCGAGCCATCAGCGCGCGATGCTGGCTAAGCTCACGCAGCCGCACCGTGCTGCGCTCACTGTCGGCGGACACACCTATGCGGTGACGATGAACCCAGTGACCAACGAGCATCATGAGCGCCTCGGAGTCGTGCTCGAGTGGTTCGACAGGACCCAGGAGGTCGCGGTCGAACGGGAAATGCAGGATATGCTTTCAGCCGTGGTGGCCGGCCAGCTGAGCAAGCGCATAGACCTGCACGGCAAGACCGGCTTCTTCGAATTGATGGGCCGCGGAGTCAACCGCCTCGCAGACACCATGAGCGAGGTAATTTCTCGGGTCAAACAGGTTGCCGGTGAGGTACATCGCGGCGCCGATGAGATTTCCACCGGCAACGCGAACCTCTCCCAGCGCACCGAAGAGCAGTCATCCTCGCTGGAAGAAACCGCGTCTTCCATGGAAGAGATGACCACTACGGTCAAGCAGAATGCCGACAATGCATCGCAGGCGAATCAGCTAGCGCTCGCAGCCCGCGACCAGGCCGAGAAGGGCGGAACCGTCGTCAGCCAGGCGGTCGCGGCCATGAGTGACATCAACGATGCCTCCAAGCGTATCGCCGACATCATCGGAGTAATCGACGAGATTGCCTTCCAGACGAATCTGTTGGCGCTGAACGCAGCCGTCGAGGCGGCTCGGGCCGGCGAACAAGGGCGTGGCTTCGCGGTGGTCGCGAGCGAAGTGCGCAACCTCGCCGGCCGTTCGGCGACCGCTGCGAAGGAAATCAAAGAGCTTATCCAGGACTCTGTGCGCAAGGTCGAAGATGGCTCGGTTCTCGTGACGCAGTCTGGACAGACGCTAGAGAAGATCGTCTCATCCGTTAAGAAGGTTTCCGACATCGTGGCGGAGATTGCTGCCGCTTCGCGCGAACAAGCTGCGGGCATCGAACAGGTCAATCGTGCCGTCATGCAGATGGACGAGCTCACCCAGCAGAATGCGGCCCTGGTCGAACAGGCCACCGCGGCCTCGCAGTCCATGGTTGAACAGGCAAGCGGACTGAACGAGATGTTGGCGCGCTTTGACGTTGGGGCAACTCAGGCGGCCCTCGCAGGTGCCGCCCGATCACTGGCTGCCGATCGATCCGCCACCGCGCTGGCTCTGAAGACCAAGGGTACGAACGCGCCGCACGTCGAGCGTCGCCGCTCGAGCCGCCCGTGGTCGGCGCGCAAGCCAGCTGCGGCCCGCCCAGCAGCCGCGCCCCCGCCGGCCAGCAGAGCCCCAAAACTCGCCGCCGTGGCGACTCGCGCTGCCGCACCCGCAGCGGACGAGGATGCCGAGTGGCAGGAATTTTGATTCATGCAACCTTTTGACAAGAACAGCGGAGCATAACGATGGCTCGGATACTCGCGGTCGATGATTCGGCGGCCATGCGCCAGATGGTCGGGATTACGCTCACCGGCGCCGGCCATCAAGTCGAGCAGGCCGCTGACGGAGTTGAGGCGCTGCAAATTGCCGAGCGTCGGAAATTCGATCTGGTCATTACCGACGTGAACATGCCGAACATGGACGGCATCACATTGGTGCGAGAATTGCGCGCCCGTGCCGGGTATCGCTTCGTTCCGCTGTTGGTGCTCACCACCGAAGCGACGGTCGAGCGAAAACAGCAGGGTAAAGCCGCCGGCGCAACTGGGTGGCTTGTCAAGCCATTTAACCCTGATCGACTTCTCGCCACCGTTAGTAAGGTGTTGAGCTGATCTGTGTCTCCTTTTTTGGTCGTGTTTTTGTCCACACTACGCTTGCAACGAGGTTTGAAATGAAATCCGCGAAGAAAGCCCTGGCCGCCCTGGCTGTCTCCTGTGCCATCGGCCTGCCTGCCGCTTACGCCAATTGCCACCTGCCGCCTGCGCCCAGCAAAATTCCCGATGGTGCCACCGCGAGCCAGCAGCAGATGGTCACTGCGATGCAGACCGTTCAGGAATACAACCACGATGTGCAGACGTATCTGCAGTGCCTTAAATTCGAGGTGCGCCAGAACCAGATGAGCCCGGACGACCAGGTGAGTCTGCACAATGCGGCTGTGGACCAGTTGAAGCAGATCGCTTCGCAGTTCAACCAGCAGGTGCAGATTTTCAAATCCAAGCACAGCTGAGCTGCGCATCCGTACCGGCGAAGGGGTTTCGCCCCGCTCCGTCTCTGGTCGCACGCGCCGGAGACGGAGCGCCGCGGCACGGCCGCGTGCACCCTTCGCGTTTATGCCACATTGACGCTGGTCAGACATGACGCGACAGACAGATTCTCCCGCGCCGTCCGTGCACGGCGCCGATGCTCTCGAACAGGCTGCGACCACGGCTGCAGCACTGATCGAGTTGGCAGTGCACGAGTCGTTGACTCCGGTCGATGCGTTGGGTCGGGCGCTCGCCCGTCTTTCGGCGATGCTGCCGGCCGCCTCTGACGGTCTGCGTGCCGAGCTCGCCTCCTGCATCGAGAGTTTGCAGTTTCATGATCGCATGGTGCAGCAGCTGACCCAGGTCCGAGATTTGCTCGCCAGTGCCGCAGAGGATCACCCGGCAGAGGCCAATCCGCCGGGCTGGCCCGCCCTGCGCGATAGGCTGCGCGCCCACTTCACTTCGGAATCGCACCGGATGCTGTTCAACTTGCTGCTGCCGGGCGAGGACGTTCCGATGCCGGTGCGTCTGCATGCCGATGAAGGCAGCGTGGAGCTATTTTGACCAATCAGGCCGCGCCTCTGCCCGGTGCCAGCTCACTTCGCACGCGCGAGTTCGCGTTCGGGGAGGATGATTTTCAGGCGTTGCGCACCCTGGTGAAGTCGCTCACGGGCATCCACTTGACCGAACAGAAGCGCGAATTGGTCTACGGCCGCCTGACGAGGCGGCTGCGGGCGCTGCGCTTGCACACGTTCGCTGAATACCGTGAACTGCTCACACACGATCAACAGGAAGTGACCGAGCTGTGCAATGCAATCACCACCAATCTCACGTCATTCTTCCGCGAGCCGCATCACTTCCATTACCTGCGGGACCAATGGCTCGCCCCTCTCATCACCGACCCGCACGGCACACGGCGGCTGCGCGTCTGGTCAGCCGCCTGCTCGAGTGGTGAGGAACCCTATTCGATTGCCATGACGCTGCTTGAGACGCTGCCGCACCCGGAACGCTGGGATGTGCGCGTTTTGGCGACCGATCTGGACTCCGAAGTGCTCGATCGCGCTCGGCGCGGCATCTACCCACGTGAACGTCTGAACGGTGTGTCGGCCGAGCGGCAGGCGCGATTCTTTCGCGATTCCGGTGACGGCCGCAGCGGCAGCCTGCAGATCGCACCGGAGCCTGCGGCCCTGATTACGTTCAAGCAGCTCAATCTTATGCAATCCCTGCCGATGAAGGGACCATTGGATGTCGTGTTTTGCCGCAACGTGGTGATCTACTTCGACAAGGAGACGCAGCGCGACCTGTTCGCGCGCATCAGCCGGCTGCAGCGCCCCGGCGATCTGCTCTTTCTCGGCCATTCCGAGAGTCTGTTCAAGGTCAGCGACAGCTATGCCCTCATCGGCAAGTCCATTTACCGGCGTGTCTGAAGCGCGAATTTCGGCGGCGCAGGCCCGCAGTGCCTCAAGTCGCTCCAACGAGCCACCGGACGCTGTCCCCGGGTTCGAGCACTTTGAGCGGCATTGGGATCGGGAAA
>JAPTUI010000583.1 GCA_028067895.1 Pseudomonadota bacterium
AATTGCTCGATCAGATAGCCGTTCGCCGCATGCATCTCTACACCGTCGAATCCCGCCGCGACGGCCAAGCGAGCCGCGTCAGCGTATTCGCCGACCGCGCGTGCGATGTCCGCTCCATCCATCGCTCTAGGCGTCGAGTACGGCCGCATCCCAAAGCTATCCGTAGGTACCTCTCCGGGCAGAGCAACGCCGGTCGCTCCAAGGACTTCCGCGCCGTCGGGCAGGTTCGCCTGCTGAGTGACTCGACCCGTGTGCATCAGTTGCAACACGATGCGCCCGCCACGCGCGTGCACCGCCTCGACAACCTGCTTCCATCCGGCGGCCTGAGCCGCATTGAACATGCCCGGAATACGCGCGTAGCCGAGCCCATTCGGCGACGGAGAAGTTCCCTCGGTGACGATAAGTCCGGCACTGGCGCGCTGGGCATAGTACTCCGCCATCAACGCGTTCGCCGTATTCCCATCGACCGCACGATTACGGGTCATAGGCGACATGACGACGCGGTTACGCAATCGCAGCGCCCTAAGGGAAACAGGCTCAAACAGCATCGCACATCCTTTCCGGCGGCTTATCGGTCATGACACAGATCCGCGTCATGCACTCATCGGCGCGCCCGGCGTGTCTCACCTGCGCGGATGAAACCACTATAGTGGACAACTCGCTGCAATTCAACCGACACTTTGGACGACGCGACGTCGGCGCAATTTCGCTCAACATACCGTAGTTGCAGCCGGGCCGGATGAATTCCACGGTCGCGATCGTCTGCCCGCCAATGCTCGCAACGAGCCGTCTACCGGCAATGGCGCATTGATCCCGGTCCTACGGTCCGGCATGAACCGGCGGCCGGAGTCGGCGCGCGTCGCTACCGCAAACACCCGTCCGTACTGCGCGCAGAGCGCACAGCGCGGCTGCGAGGTAACGATGACCATCGGTGGACAACGGACCCTGCACCTCCCAGGCTCCCGCGCCCTGATTCTGCGGCGCCCTGGGCGATACCGAGGCCGTGATCGCAGCCGCGCAGAAGATCAGGACGAACTCGACAGCGACGCGCCGAAAACGGAGCGTGCGCCCCGAACGGCCGCGCGAGGGCGTCCTCGCCGGCTGGTTTTTATGCCTCCTCGGGGACTTCAATGCCGCAGAATTGATTCCCCCGCGTCGCTCGAGTGTCGAGCCGGTCAAAGACGGCGGGCCCGCAGGTTCTCGACTCACCCCCGCAGCGTCAATCAGCCGGTAGCCAGGCGAAAAATAACCGTGATCCACACCATCGCGCAGATCAACAGCGCCAACATCACGGCCGCACTTCCATAGTCCTTGGCGCGTTTGGACAGGCCATGGTGTTCGAAAGAAATCCGATCGATCGCCGCCTCGATGCTGGAATTCAGGAGCTCGACGATCAGGACGAGAACCAACGACCCGACCAACATCAGACGCTCGACGGCGCTGAATGGCAGCAGCAGCGCCAGCGGTATCAGGCACGCCGTCAGCGTCAGCTCCTGGCGGAATGCGCTCTCCTCGCGGACCGCGAACAGCAGTCCGCTCCAGGAATTCTTGCAGGCCTGCCAGGCTCGAGTAAGTCCGCGGTTACCTTTGTGCGGGTTGCGTTCGCTCGCATATTCGGCGTCCGGCTCGCTCATCAAGCCCGGCTCGCATTGGCCAGTGGCGACGGCCGATCGGCACCGCGGGGACGCGGGTGCAGATGGGCGAGAAACTGCTCGGTGGCGGCCCGCCATGAGAACTTACGTGCATGGTCCGCGGCGTCCTGCCGCCGCAGTTTCAGGGCTTCGAGGCAGGCTGTGCGCAGATCGTCATGCATGATGCCCGCGGCCTTCGCGTTCCCGATCACATCCAACGGACCGGTCACCGGATAGGCCGCCACGGGAAGGCCGCAGGCCATGGCCTCGAGCAGCACGAGGCCGAACGTGTCGGTCTTGCTGGGGAACACGAAAACGTCGGCGGACGCGTACACCTTCGCCAGCTCGTACTGATCGAGCACCCCGAGGTAGTTCACGTCCCGATACCGCGCGCGGATGCCCTCGAGCGCCGGCCCCTCGCCCACGACCCACTTCGAGCCGGGCAGTTCCAGCTCCAGGAAAGCTTCGATGTTCTTCTCGACGGCCACTCGGCCCACGTACAGGAAAATCGGCGGTGGGCTCGACAATCGCCCGCCGTCTTGGGGTTTGAAAACTTCCAGATCGACGCCACGCGCCCAAATCACGACGTTCATGAATCCATGAGATTCCAGGTCCTGCTTGACCAACTGCGTCGGCGCCATCACGCAGGCGGCCGGTGCATGAAACCACCGCAGGAACGAGTACGTCCAGGTGAGCGGCACCCCGACACGCGCCCGAACATATTCCGGAAACCGCGTGTGATAGGCAGTGGTAAACGGCAGGCCGCGCGTCAAGGCGAAACGCCGCGCTGCCATGCCGAGTGGCCCCTCAGTCGCAATATGCACCGCATCCGCGTCAAAACCGGCGAGCCGCTGCGCGACCCTGCCGCCGGGAAGCAGCGACAAGCGAATATCGGGATAGGTCGGACACGGCAGCGTCGCGAATTCCAGCGGCGTGAGAAAGTCGACCGCATGCCCCATGGCCTGAAGCTCGCGCGCGGTGGCCCGCAGCGTCCGCACCACACCGTTGACCTGCGGCATCCAGGCGTCGGTGACGATCATGATCTTCATGCTTTCCCTCGTTGGTCACTGTCGGTTGGGCCGGTAGAGCCGAGCCCGTAGAACTCATCGCCCGGAGCGCCAGCCCGAGATGAACGCGTTTCAGCCCGCGCCGGGATCAGGCCGGCAACGAGTCCGCCGCGGGAAGCTCCTCCAGAATGCCGCCCAGGTTCATCGGGCTCGAGAGACGGTTGCGCCAATGGATCAGATGGAGCGCTCCGTCGAAATCCTCGGCGAGCGCGGTCAAACTCTCGACCCAGTCGCCGTCGTTGCAGTACAGAACGCCGTTGATCTCGCGCATTTCCGCCTTGTGAAT
>JAPTUI010000146.1 GCA_028067895.1 Pseudomonadota bacterium
GGGCGAAGAGCCCCCGGTAGCCCAGGGAGTTCGGCATGCCGAACTACGGCGTTGAAGCCATTTGGCGTAAGCCAGGGCGTCCGGGGCAAAGTGACGAGTGCCGAGGGTGTCTTTCATCGGCGCAACGACCACCGGATGTCATGGAGGTGGGAGCGAGCGGATCCCGAGGCGCGAGAGCTACGGTCGCCGTGCACCTCCAAACATGAGAGCCGCGCCAGCACCGATTGCGATTCCCCAGAGGGGCGCATGCCTAGTTTGGTGAATGTACGCGTACGCCGCGTCGCGCTCGACCATTAACGTACGGACTTGCAGCGCCACCTGCGCATTTTGCCGCCTCAGCTCATTATTCGTGCGAGTGAGCCGCTCGTTCAGCTGTTCGAACCGCTTGCACTCGGCTGCTAGTCGAGCCACCTCCGCGCGTTGTTGCTCCAGCTTCGGTTTGAGCTCTTCGGCCGTCGACAATTCTGTTGACATTGGTGGTTCCTCTCGGTTGATTCTGAAAGCTTGATAGAGGCTCCCCAGAGCACTTCGACCCCTAGGGAGTCCGTTCACGGCTGATCGGCAGGCACTGTGACCACAGTAGAGCGGCGCCGGAGACGACATCGACGCGAGTCCCAAGCTCTGCTAGCGCGAACGCTGCGGCGGCTGTCCCGAGGCATGGCGCGGTAGACGACACGCCGAGGAATTGCACCCAACCGCACTTTCCAGGCGTCGAGCGGAGTTCATCAGCCCAAGCCGCTTGAATGTCGTCGTCCTGCATCTGCCTGGCCCGTTCTCGAAAAAGGCGCCGTCCAATGTCGCTGTCCCCCGGAAGGGTATGCCAAGTGATCCGCGGTTTCAGGAGGTTGGTCCCCACGCCCGCCTCGATCAATCTTTCGAACCCGGCTGCGCTCGCAATGCGGCGTCCTTCGAGGTCGTGCAACCCGAGGAGCGCAAGGGGCGGATGGTCTGATCCTCGTCGCCAGGTCCAGTCAATCTTATTCGGCACAGCCAGCACGTCCGCGCCCCAACCGCCAAGGATACGCTCGATGTATGAAACCTTGTCCTTGCGGAGCCAGTCGCCGCCCTCTTCCAGCAGCAGCTGAGTACGTCCGTTCTCGCTTTGGAACTTGTCGTCGTCAATCAATGCGATGCGGCGGCCTGCGAGGGCTCCACCACACAGGAAATACAGCAGTGCCAGATAGGCTTGGCCAATCTGCCCCAAACCAATGCAGGTGTAGCCATCTGTTTCGTCAAGTGCCTTCGCAAGATGGGCATAGTCGGACGGCAGCTGAAGCGTTGGTAGTGCGTATTCCTTACCGCTGTCCGGAACTCCTACCAAGTGAGCGATAGTCGCATACCCTAGAAACCCGGCGAGCACGAAGCATTCGATCGGAGTTGGCGGCGCTAGATTCACATCAAACACCGAACCGGATGCGATCGCCCCGGCACGAGCGTCACCGGTGATTTTGTTCGAGTCCTCGTTGACCGCGGGAAGCCCAACATGAATTGAGAGCGACACCGCCCGCTGTGAATCTTCGAAGTGGCATCGAGGTCCGAGCCGCGAGGGGGCCGGAAGTGCCCCAACAAGTCCGCAACGGATGAATACGCGGCCAAATACCTGGCGTTCGAGGACCGCGGCGAGAGCCCAAATTGCGGGCCAGAGATCTCCCGGATGAGCCCGCGAGTGCGGTGCAACTATTTCGACGTCTTGGCTCAGGAGCGCACGGACCTTCCCGGGCGAAAGGCTTCCGCCGAAGCCCTTGAGCAAGCCGTTGACGAGACGCTCCGTCGCGATGCTCATGGCGTCACATCGACGTGAAGTCGATCCCGCACCTCCGCAAGGCGCAGGCGTCGCCAGCCACGGTCGCAGCGCACATGAAAGCCTATTTCTTCGAGCTTCCAATCTCGGGCACCGTAGTGTGGCAAGACGATTGACCAAAATCCGATGCGCGAGCTGAGTTGATTGCGCTGATCGACCGGACTCAGTTCGACACCATCATCGGGATGCGTATGGAGCAGTGATAGAAGCGCGTCGCCGCGCCTTCCCAATTTCTCGTATAGCGCGAACTTCTCTCTCTCCGGAAGTTCAAGCGAAAACGCCGTGGCACGGTCATCGGCCATCTCGTGATGAAACACTACGTCGCTGACTCGACCGTCTCGCGACCCGGTCCACACGCACGCGCTCTCGCGCCATCGGTTGCTGCGCGCGCGTAGACCCTCGACGGTGCGCAATAGGAGGGTCGCCGGGACTATGAGGCGCGGCGCAGGGGTGTGCGGGGCTGGTACCCGCGCGCGCGGATCGTTAAACATTCGCGTATGAACTCCAGGTACTGGACCAACGGGTTTCCAGTCTTCTTCCAGTGCTCGTCTGCGAGCCAATTGTGATGGTGACTGATTCCCGCGCGATCTCCGGGCCAGCAGATGAACAAATTGGCCGGCTGCCACTTGAACCAGGTCCCGAATGTCCCGTTGCCCGTGGGCCAGGCGTCCGATACGCACTGACGCGTCTGGGGATCTACGAACCGCCCGAGGCATGGTTGATCTCCGTAGCGGTCGCACGTCAGCTCGAGGACGTATCCGGCGCCGTCCCACGCGTAGCATTCGACGTACACCAGATCGCCGGTCCGCTTGATCGGGCGCCAGAACTCTCGTTCGACGCCTCGCAAGAACTCCAGCGACCCAATGTCGGCGCTCAGCTGATCTATCGTCTGTTCATCCATTGGGCTCCGGCCCCGGCTTCACGAGCCACACGATCTCGCAGCCAGCGTGCGGACCGATTTCCTGGCGTTCATTCAGCGCAGGACCCGTGGGCGAACCTTCGCGCAATTCAAGGTGTGCACAGGCATCGCTCGCGATATCGAAGGCATGGCACGCCCAGCGGTGGACTCGGGACCATTCTGAGGCGCTTTCCAAAATCAGCCCTGTCGTGCTTGCGAGAAGCAGTCCCCCCCCTGGCCCGTCGTGTTACAGGGGCGATGAAAGTGTCTGGTTGGTTACGCGA
>JAPTUI010000504.1 GCA_028067895.1 Pseudomonadota bacterium
ACCGGCAAGGGCTACTTCGTCCGGTTGCAACAAGCAATCTACGGCGAAGTGCCTGTCCCAGTTGGCCGGCGAAATGGTGGCGTGGGCTCGCTCGATGAGGACATAGGCGGGCAGCTCTTGCGCGCAAAAATGTTTGTCCTGCTCGATAATGTCCGCGGCGCGCTCGATTCGGAGTATTTGGAGACGATCCTCACCGCAGACGGCGAGGTGACGGTCCGCTTGCCGCATCGCGGGCAAGTCACGGTCAATGTGCGCCGCATGACGTTCTCGATCACGAGTAACGGCATGCTGACGACCCGCGACCTCGGCAACCGGCTCCTCATTACGCGGTTGCTGAAGTGCCGCCCGGAAAACGGCTTCAAAGCCTATCCCGAGGGCGGACTGCTCGAGCACGTTCGTGCGCGGCAGGCTTACTACCTGGGCGCAGTGCACGCGGTGCTGCGCGAATGGTATGAGGCCGGCAAGCCGTCGCTCGCGACCGCGCACTCGTTCCGCGAATGGGTCGGCGCTCTCGATTGGATCATCCAGGCGATATTCGGACTGCCGCCGCTGCTTGAGGGGCATGACGCGGCGAAGGAGCGCGTAGGCAACCCAGCGCTCGCGTGGCTGCGGGCCGTGGCGCTCGCTGCGGTCAAGGCGCACAAGGAAGGCCACATGTTCGGTGCGGCGGAACTCGCGCAAATGTGCGCCGATGAGACCATTGAACTGCCCGGCGTCAAGGATGCCCTCGGCGACGAGGAACGCCGCCAGCAGGTCGGGCGGCTCCTGGCGAAGTGCTTCACGGAGGCCGACAACGGCACGCTCACGATCGACACGGTGCATGTGAAGCGTCTCGAGCGCGTCGATCCACTGAGGGCGCCCAAGTTGATACGGCGGTACCAGTTCTGGCGCGGTGACTCCCCGCCAGCGGTCGCCGACTTTTGGGGGGACGAGGCCAATGCGTAAACCCAAGTTAGCGCCCGCTCTCGTTTCCCCTGTTCCCCTGTCTCCCCTGTATCTATATATTCCTAGAAACTGGCCCGGTTCCAAGAAAGAATTAGCATCAGGGGGAACAGGGGACAGGGGAAAGCACTGGAACGCGAAAGGTCACCCCCACGCGACCGCTCCCGGCGCCTGGGTAGGGGCCACGCTCGCCGCCCCCGCGCTGGCTCCCGGTCCGCCTCGCGCTCGACCGGGCCTGCGGGGCGCCCCCCCACAACGCGCGGTCACGGTTACTCGACCGCCCCGTTACGCTTGCCGGCATCCCCTTGCGGTATTCTCAAAACCTTTAGTTTTTGGTAGACTCTCGGTCAGAGGTGGCGCTGTAAGCGAATCAGGGGCTTGCGGTGCCGAAAGCGAATCCCAGACCGCGAGGGTTTTGAGAGATGAACACCGAGCGCCAAATTCATCGGGTTGCCGCCTACTTGCGCGTGTCGACGGGCGGCCAGGACACGGCCATGCAGATGGCGGACATCCAGCGCCTGGCCGAACTCCGCGGCTGGCAGATCGTCGCCACGGTCGAGGAGAAAGCCTCGGGCGCGAAGACGCGGCCAGCGCGGCAACGGCTCATCGCGGAGGCCAAAGCCGGCGCTTACGACGCTATATGCGTCTGGAAGCTCGATCGGTGGGGCCGTTCCACGGTCGACGTGCTGACGACGGTCACGGAGCTGGACTCGGCTGGCGTGGCATTCGTGAGCGTGCAGGACAGCATCGACATGACGACGGCGCAGGGCCGGCTCATGGTGCAGCTGCTCGCGGCCTTCGCCGAGTTCGAGCGGGCGCAGATTCGCGAGCGCGTCCTGGCCGGCCTGAGGCACGCCAAGCGCCACGGAACCCGGACTGGCAAGGCCATCGGCCGCCCGGCGACCGCCGCCAGCCGTCGCGAGAACATCACCAACCTGCTGGCGCAAGGTGTCTCGCTGCCGGAGATCGCCAAGCGCCTCGAGATGCCCTACTCCAGCGTGCATCGGATCGCTCGCCACAAGTAACCCTCACCCCGGCGCTGCCTCGCTGCGCCGCTCCTGGCGCATTACAGCGCGTCCTGCGAGGCGCGCCATGACCGGCTCGACCGTCGACGGCGCGCTCGACCTGACCGCTCGAGCCCGCCAGCACCGCCCCGCCGATCGCGCCACGCTGCGCGCTGCAGCCCGCGAGCTGGCCAGCCGTGGCCTGACACCCATCGATATCGCCGCCGCGCTCGGGCTGTCCTGCGCGGCCGTGCGCAACCTGATCGAGGTGCCTCATGTCTGAACTGCTTCATCTCGTTTATTGGCTTTCCCTGCGAATCCGGCGCCGGGCGCCGCAGGAGGATTCACCGTGAGAAAACGTCATGCCGGCTGGGCTCGTCGCCAAGCGAGGCGATGGCATCGCTTCTTTCGCATGCACCCGTCCGCAGTATGGACGACCGGACATGGGAGGCGGATCAAGTGAATGCGAGTTACACCGGCCCGAGAAACCGGGTCGCCTTCGAGCGCGGTCAGCGCGCACGGGAGGCCATCCGCCAGCTACTCCTCGAGTATTCGCAGCGCTACCCGCTCGGCCGTTCCCTGACGGCGTGGGAGATCCAGGCTCACCTACGTCCGCTCGGAATCCGCTTGGCGACCTCTACGATCTATTGGCACCTCGAGCAAATTCGGGCCGAGGTCGACGAGCCGCTCGAAGGCTGTAATTTTTCCAATTCATCTACCGCCGGCGAGGCGGCAAGATGACCGCGATGAGCGCGACAAAAATTGCGAGAACGCCATGAGTTGGGAAAAAGGCCGGCCGACTGGCCGTTGCACCGTCTGCGGGCATCCCGAGCGTACCCGGATCGAGCTGTTGCTGGCCGGAGGTGCCGGCCAGAAGTCCGTAGGGGACAAGTTCGGGCTCTCGAAGGACTCAATTCACCGACATTGGCACTCGCACTGCTCGGACGAGCGCAAGGCTGCCTTGCTGCTCGGCCCGGTTCAGGTTCAGGCGCTCGCGGCGAAGGTGGCCGAGGAATCCGAGTCCGTCATCGA
>JAPTUI010000446.1 GCA_028067895.1 Pseudomonadota bacterium
CGACGTGAACCGCGCCTCCTCTTTGCGACATGCCGCCGAATATAGCCGATCGGAGGAGAAACTGCAATAATATTAGTGACTACATTTTGCGACAAAGAAACCCTCACACCTGCACATCAAAGCCTAGAAAACCCGAGGCTTGCTGACTACCGGCGACTCAGACCCGGGGAGGAACTTCGGGCTAGCCGCTCGATCTCGGCCGATAGCGCCGCTCGCTCGGCGTCGAGCTGCGCGAGTCGCGCACGGAGACTCGCGAGGTCTTGGGGCCCACTGACCTTTCCCGTCATGCCGATAGGCTATCGTGCGGGGGGGGCGGGGAAGCCAATGGTCAGCGGACCCTATCTTTCGAGGTCCCGGCTCCTGTGTTCGGTCTGCGCTCCTGGCATCGAGGGATTGTGCCGCACGGATCGCGGGAGGGCTCGTTCCTCGGCGATCACGTGCGCCAAGTCGGGATCGGTGACGCGGATTCCCAGTCGTGCAGCCTGCCGTGCAGCCCGTTCGCGGAATTCCGCCGACCCGGTGAGGGTGATGCCCCCAGGCCATTTCTGCGCCGCCAATTGCAGTGCCGCGGTCAGGCCGTCCTGATCCCGGCTGTCGTGGACCTCGATCCGCCTGCCGACGTCGGTGAATACCGCCCGGTGATCGCCACGATGGTAGTCCACTGTGCTTCCACGTACCTCGGCCAGGAACGCGCGGATGTCCCGAGGGTGTGCCGGTTCGTCACGGTCTTCGGTCCCAAGAATCGATCCGCGATAATGACCCCGAATCTGCGCAAGGTCATCTGTCAGACCGTTATGCCGCAGCCATTCGTCCAGCGGCGGGAATCGTCCCGCGAGCCGCTGGCGCTCTTTCCGGTGTCTATCGCGCAGCTCGGCCTTTTCCCTGGCGTGCTTCGCGGCCAGGACGCTCCGGCTGGCTATCATGATGGGGTGAGGTGGATGGACGGCAGCCAGTTGCTCGCGTTCCCCCCGCTGGCGGGTCATCAGGCTGCGGTACTCGGCGCCCTGCTGGTCGCGCAGGATGGCGCGTTGTGCGTGTCGAGCAGAGTGGTGCGCCGAGCGTGCGGCGGCGACACCAGGATGGTGCTGGATGGGTTTTGGATCTGGGGGCTGCCTGTGAACCACGGCGATCTGTGCCGGCTGATAGGCGCCCAGCCGCTTCTCGAGCGCCTTCAGGCTTGCCGCGCGACTGACCTTGGATGCCTTGACGGGCTGCTCACCCGCACCACTTGGCAGCGGCACGTAGACTATTCCGCCGCTCCCCTTGCGCTCGTAGCGCATACCGAGGCGGGCAAGGCCATTGTGCAGCTCGTCCCAGGACTTTGCGCCGGCGATGACCGCGGCGGCCTCGTTCTGCGCCCGCCGCTCGGCACTCTGCGCACGGGTGCGGCGCTCGAAATCCCGCGCTCGGGTGCTGATCCGCGGCACCGTGGGTTCCTCGGCTTCCTTCATCAATGAGCCATCCTCGCGGACCCGGTATCGCCCCCGCGCTTCCCGCTGCCATCCCTGTTCATGCTCGATGCGGGCGATGGCGCGATGCACCGCCTCCAGGTCGAAGCCCTTGTTCGGCTTGATGACCCTGCCGGTCTCTGGGTGAACGCGGTTTACCGCGAGATGGCAGTGGATGTTGTCGGTGTCCTGGTGGACGCCGAAGACGGTCTGATGGTCGGTCAGGCCCAGCTCATCGAGGAAGATGTCGACGGCGTGCTCGACCTGCTCGTCGGTCGGGTGTTCACCCTCGCGCCAGGACGGCACGTAATGAGTCACGGGATTGGGACTGCGCCGGGCTTCCTCGGCCAGGGCGACCATCTCCGCCTGCTGCGAGCGGTGCTCGTCCGTCAGGAACCCACGACTTCCGGAGTACAGCAGTTTCTCGCCCTGCTGTGACGGATCACGGATGTAGTCCGTCAGGCGGCGTACATTCGCCGTTTTGCTGCCGGTCTTGCGCGCGCCGATCTTCTTGCCGATCACCGGGCAACCCTTCGAATGGCATTGCGCACCTCGGTCAGGGTTGCCGCGGTCGCTGCGCTATAGGCCCCACCGCTTTCGGTATGGACAGCCTTCAGCAGTCCGCCGACTCTGCGCAGTTCGCGGATTACTGCGGAGTCGGTGTGGGCATGCACCGTGCGCCCAAGGATCAATCGGCGGCAGTAGGCGGAGACGGTGAGGCCCGCTGTCTCCGCGTTCTCGGCCACGACGGCACGCTCACCGGGCGTGAGTCGGATGTTCACGACCGCCGTCAGCTTGTTCCGTTCACTTCTCACAGCGCGCGTCACCCATTGCACGCCGGTACGCAGAACAGCGGTGTGCCGGCGGCACTTCTGCCGGTTGCAGACCGGTCCGCGGCCGGCGGTGCGCCCGCAGCATGCGGTGCCCGCGGCATGCGCAGGATGAGGGGAACTGCGAGAAGGCGAAGCCGCCGAGCATTCCCGCCCTTGACACGCAGGCGGCGGGAGCCGGCGTGTGTGACAAGGGCCATCCTGTTGTCTCGTCCAAACATACTGTGATCTGCAATCCGGCGTTTACGGTTGAACTTACGAAAACGAACACTATCATACATGCGAATGTTGTGGTGTATGGAATGAGCGCGATGAAACGCTATGAAATAGCCGAATACGTGATGAAAACACGAGCAGCGCTGGCGCGTTTACGGGAGGAACAACGACCCGGAGAGCAGAGTGGGTCGGGAACGAAAACCGATGTGCTGCGGGCCGTACGCGAGGAACTGAGCGAGCTGCTGAACGAGGGCTATACGGTGCAGCAAATCGCCGAGGCGTTGCGGAATGATGTTTTCGGCATCTTGCCGAAGACGATCACACTGATCGTCCGTGAGTCGGGACAGGTTTCCACGCGGAAACACACCACGAAGTCCGGAGCGAAGCGGCGAACGAGCAAGACCATGGAAGTAGATGCCGTGAAACGCGCCGAGGACGGCACGATGCGCTCGACGCAGCAGAGACAGAACTCCCCACAGTTGC
>JAPTUI010000360.1 GCA_028067895.1 Pseudomonadota bacterium
GGGCTTGGTGAGGAAGCCGAACGCGCCCATTTGCGTCGCCTGCACCGCATCGGGAATGGTGCCATGGGCGGTGAGCATGATGACCTTCAGACCCGGCCAGCGCGCCTGCAGCTCCTTCAGCAATCCGATGCCATCGAGCGGCTCCATGCGCAGATCCGTGATCACGAGGTCCGGCCGGAAGCGCCCCGCGGCGGCAAGCGCCTGCGGTCCGCCCTCGACGGCCTCCACTTCGTAGTTCTCGGCGCGCAACCGGATGGTCAGCAGCCGCAGCAGTCCCGGATCGTCATCGACGACGAGTATGCGCGGCTTGTGCCGGGTGGTGTGGGTTGGAGTCTTCGGGCGCGAGGCGACGCCGGCCAGTTGCGGGAGCATGTTCACTTTGGGGAGCCTAGTGCCAGGGGCGAGAGTTTGCTCTGATTGAGGGACTTCTCGATGTTGGCAATCGCCGCCAGCTTGGCGCTCGCCTCATCCAACTGTCGCTGCAGGGAGACGTTCTGATCGGCGAGCGTGTCGAGTTGGGCGTTCAATTGCGCGATCTCGGAAGCATTCGAAGCCGCTAGAGTGCGGTCTCTTTGCGCGTCGGTCAATCGTTGTGTGACCAAAGTGAGATCGAGTCGCGCCACGGTGCGCGCGGCCGGCGAGAGTGAGGATGTCGGATCGGCGAGCAGTGTCTGCAACAGACTCTGCGCGCGCAGCAGATTCGTGCTGGTCGACCCCGAGTCGTCTGAATGCCCGGTCGTGTCGGGTGTGTCGCCCTTCGGCGACGGGCCGGGGACGCTCAGCACGAGTGCGAGACGGAACATGTTGCGGGGCGTTGCCTGTTTGTCATAGGCCGCCTCGGCGCGCGCCCGCTCGCGGGCCTGGGTGCTTGCGCTCGCCGTAAGCCAGTGCCCGAGCCAGGCGAGCTCGGCCGGCTTCGGCGGCTTCGGTTTGGGCGGCGCGGGCGTGATGATGTGCGTTGCCGTGGCCAGATGATGCACCAGCACCTGGCTTGTCTGACAGCCGCTCAGGGCGACCGCCGTGAGCGCAAGGGCGATGAGCGCGCCGCGGCGGAACAGGGACGCATCGGCATCAGGCGGCATGGGCGTGTTTCCCCGGCTCCGGTGGTTTGTTGCGAACGACGCGCGGCATGCGGATGCGAAAGTGCGCGCCGGGAAATTCTCCATCGACGATCTGTACGGTGCCGCCGTGGGCGCTGACGAACTCCAACACCACCGACAGGCCTATGCCTGTGCCCTTGACCGAGATGCCGGGTGTGGCGCGTCCGGTGTAAAAGGCGCGGAACACGTGCGCGCGGTCCTCCTTCGGGATGCCCGGGCCGTTGTCGGCGACATCGATGATGAGATTTGGCCCGGAGGTGTGCGCGCGAATGTGCAGCGTGCCATCCTTGGGGGAGTACTTGACCGCATTCGACACGAGATTCTCCAGGATCAGGCGCATCTTGGCACGGTCGGCCACCAGCGTCACGTCATCGACCTGCACCTCGAGGCGCATGCGCTGCGCGAGCACGGTGAGCTGCTGCGTCTCGAGCACCTGTTTGACCAGCGGGCGCAGCCGGAACTCGCTCGGCTCGATCCCGACGCTCGAGGTCTGCCAGGCGCTGAAGGACAGCAGGTTCTCGATCATGCGCTGCAGCTGCAGGCCGTTGTCGCGCAGGATCGCGATGACCTCGCGCTGGCCGGCATCGAGCGCTCCGACCGCTCCGTCCATCAGCAGCTCCGTGCCCTCGCGGATGTTGGCGAGCGGGGTCTTCAGCTCGTGCGACATGTGGCGCAGAAAGCGGTTGCGCTCCTCGGCGAGCTCGAGCAGGCGCAGCCGCAGCCACTCGATCTGCTCGCCCAGGCGCTCGAGGTCGTGCGGTCCGCGCACCTGGATGCGCTGATGCAGTCGGCCATGACCGAGGTCGCTGATCGCGCGGTCGATCTGGCGCAGTGGCCGGCCGATGACGAGGGTGAGCAGGAAGACGGCGAGCAGCATCAGCGGCACCAGCAGGCCTGCCTGCCAGAACAGATGCGCGCGCGCCTGCTCGGTGAGGCTGCGGAACGCGGCCACGTCGGTGTCGATTTCCTGGTTGCTTTGCGTGGCCGCCCGATCGACCAGCGCGCCGAGCTGCGCGAACAGTTTCGACAGGCCGGCGGCGTCGGCCGCCTGGGTGCCGGGCGGGGTGGTGAGCACGCGGGTACGGATCTCGCGCTGCACCCGCGCAAGGTGTACGAGCGTGCGGCGGGCCGCCGCACTTGCGTTCGCGTACAGCTCGTTGCGCGTTGTGGCGAGCTGGTGGTTCTGGCGCTCGTAGAGCCGCAGCAGATGCGGATCGTCGAGCACGTCGTACAGGCGCGCGGTGCGCTGCAGCGAGTCCGTCTCGCTGAACAGGCGCTGACTTTCGCGCGCCGTGTTGACGCTTTCGTTGACCAGGCTCTGGCCGGTCGCCGACAGGGTGCTGAACTCGACCGCGGCCGTGACAATCGCGATCAGCAACAGCAGCGCAAGCAGCCCGACGCCCAAAAGCATCAGGCCGCTCAAGGACTTCGGACGCAGCCACCGCATGCGGGGGATTCTACTCCGGTGTTGGCTCGCGCGGATCAGCTCCAGGGTGCGCGCTGCAGGCGCTGCTCCCACTTAAGCGCGGTGCGCACGATGGTGTCGAGCGCATCGAGGCGCGGCGTCCAGCCGAGCTCGCGCCGGATGCGCTCAGCCTTCGCCACCAGCGCCGGCGGATCCCCCGGCCGGCGCGGCAGCTCGCGGACCGTGAGGCGCTGTCCCGAGACCCGCTCGACGCTCTGCAGCACCTCGCGCACGCTGTAGCCGTGGCCGTAGCCGACGTTGAGCACGGTCGAGGCGCCGCCGCCGCGCAGGTAATCGAGTGCATCGAGATGGGCGGTTGCCAGGTCCTCGACGTGGATGTAATCGCGCACCCCGGTGCCATCGGGGGTGTCGTAGTCGGTGCCGTAGATGGCAATCTCGGGGCGCTTG
>JAPTUI010000266.1 GCA_028067895.1 Pseudomonadota bacterium
CGGCGAAGTCGGCGATGTCGATCATCTCCTGCACCTCGCCCAGGCCTTCGGCGAGGATCTTGCCGTTCTCGAGCGACACCAGCGCACCGAGGTCCTCTTTTGCGGCACGCAGTGCTTCGCCGAGCAGCCGCACCGCCTCGCCGCGCTTCGGCGCCGGAACGTTGCGCCACCCGGCGGCGGTGTCGACCGCCGAGCGCATCACCGCCTCGTAGTCGGCCGCATCGGCGCTGCGCACGGTGGCGATCGGAGTGCCGGTGGCCGGGTTGTGGACGGTGAGCAGGGCGCCGCCGCCGCGCCACTCGCCCGCGCCCGCGCACGCCCCCAGGTTCTCACCGGCGAGCTCAAGCCGCGCGAGCAGCGCCGGGATGTTGATCGAGGTCCCCATGACTCAGGCCGCCTTGTGCGGGCCGTGTTTGCGCTGGTGGCCGACTTTGCCCGAGACGATCACCTCACTCGAGAGATCCTTGGTGCCGCCCGGGGCGTAGTACTGTCCGAAGCGGTTGGCGAGCACTTCCGGCAGGCGGAACTGTTCCTGCGCGACGAAGCCGCTGAAGCGATCCGGGCGCGCGAGCACCAGATCGACCACGGCGGTGATGCCAGCGGCGGTGGTGACCTGGATGGCCGACCACAAGCGCCCGGCAATCAGCTGCGGGTAGATCTTGTTGACGTAGTTCTCCTCGCGCAGCTGCCCATCCTGCATGCCGGTGACTGCCACATAGACGATGATCACGTCCTGCAGCGTCTGCGGTACGGCGTTCTCCAAGATGTGCTTGAGCGTACCGCGATCCTGATTGAGCTTCAGGTCGTTCATCAGCAGGCGCATCTGCTCGCAGTGCCCGGGGTAGCGGATGGTCTTGTAGTTCATCGACTCGACCGATGCGCCGTGGGTCTCGGCGAGCGAGCCGAGGCCACCGGAGGTGTTGAATGCCTCGTACAGCGTGCCGTCGATTTCGATTTCCTCCAGGCCCTCGAGCGGCGCCACTTCGACGCTGCGGCCGTCGACGATCGCCTGGCAGGGGTTGCCGTACTCGTTGATCAGCCCCTCGGTGGACCAGGTGAGGGAGTATTTCAGCACGTTGTTCGGATGCTGCGGCAGCGCCCCGACCCGCAGCTTCACCGCGCGCAGCGACTGGAAGTGCGTGATGAGCTCGGCGGCAGCGATGCTGATGAAGCCCGGTGCGAGCCCGCACTGCGGGACGAACGCCTTGTCCGAACCGGTCGCGATGCTGCGCACCGCGCGCGTCACGGCGACGTCCTCGGTGAGGTCGAAGTAATGGATGTTCGCATGCCGTGCGGCCTCGGCCACCGTGACGTTGCAGTGAAACGGCAGGCTCGAGATCACCGCATCGACCGGATGGGCGGCGAGGTGACGGTCGAGCGCCTCGCGGCTCTTCGCATCGAAGCCATAGGCGCTCATGCCCTTGAGGTCGTGTGCCTTGACCACAGCCTCGGCCACCGAGTGGTCGACGTCGGCGAGCGATACCTCGTACGCGCCCGAGCTGGCCAGAAGTCCGGAAATCAATGCGCCGATCTTACCGGCGCCCAAAATCAAAACGCGGTGCATGTCGCCCCCGGAATATAGAGTGAAACCGACAATTGTGGACCTGCGGGTCGATCCGCGCCAGTCCATGCTAGGATCATTCTCATCTATGCACTCTCCCGAAAGCACTTCCTGGCATCCGGCGAGCTGGCAGGGTCGTCCTGCCCAGCAGCAACCGACGTACGAGGATCCGGCAGCCCTCGCCCAGGTCGTGGCCGAGCTGTCGCGGTTGCCCCCGATCGTGGTGTCCTGGGAGATCGAAGCGCTGCGCGAGCGCCTGGCGGCCGCCCAGCGCGGCGAGGCGTTCCTGCTGCAGGGCGGAGACTGTGCCGAGACGTTCACCGACTGCGAATCGGATTCGATTGCCAAGAAGCTGAAGATCCTGCTGCAGATGAGTCTGGTGCTGCTGCACGGGCTGAAGAAGCCGATCATTCGCGTCGGGCGCATGGCCGGGCAGTATGCCAAGCCGCGCTCGGCCGAGACCGAGACGCGTGACGGGGTGACGCTGCCGAGTTTCCGCGGCGATCTGGTGAACCGTCCGGCGTTCACGGCCGAGGCCCGCCAGGCCGATCCGCAGCTGCTGCTGCGCGGCTACGAGCGAGCGGCTCTGACGCTGAATTTTGCCCGCGCCCTGGTCGATGGAGGCTTCGCCGACCTGCACCATCCGGAGTACTGGGATCTCGGGTTCGTCAAGCACGCGCCTCTGAAGGACGCCTACCAGCGCATCGTGCAATCGATCGGCGATGCGCTCGATTTCTTCGAGGGCATCAGCCGGCGGCGGGTGCACGAGGCGACGCTGGTCGACTTCTACGCCAGCCACGAGGGACTGCATCTGCTGTACGAGCAGGCCCAGACCCGCTTCATTCCGCGCCAGAGCCGCTGGTACAACCTCTCGACCCACATGCCCTGGATCGGCATGCGCACCGCCCAGCTCGACGGGGCGCACGTGGAGTTCTTCCGCGGCATCAGCAACCCGCTCGGCATCAAAATCGGTGCGGCGATGGATGCGGCGTGGCTGCAGGGTCTGATCGGCACGCTCAATCCGCAGAATCAGCCGGGACGGCTGACCCTGATCCACCGCTTCGGGGTGAAGGAGATCGAGACGGCGCTGCCGAAGATGATCGATGCGGTGCGCGAGAGCGGCCAGACGGTGCTGTGGGTCTGCGATCCGATGCACGGCAATACCGAGACCAGCACCGCGGGCCTGAAGACCCGGCGATTCGAGAACATCCTCAAGGAAGTGGATCTGGCCTTCCGCATCCATGCCGAGCACGGCTCGCGCCTCGGCGGGGTGCACGTGGAGCTCACCGGGGATGACGTGACCGAGTGCACGGGCGGGGCGCGGGGGCTCACCGATGCGGATCTGCAGCGTGCCTACCGCTCGACCGTTGATCCGCGCCTGAATCACGAGCAGGCGCTGGAGCTGGCG
>JAPTUI010000329.1 GCA_028067895.1 Pseudomonadota bacterium
TCAGGTCAGCAGCGCCCTCGTTCGCGGGAACTGGCGCGGTGCCGACTTCACCATCTTCGGCACTGTGGCGGTCGCGTCCGCTGCGGTCGGAGATATCTACCAGGTCTGCCGCGTGCCGAACGGCTATTCGATCGAGTCCGTCATTCTCGACACCGACCAGCTCGACTCGAACGCCACGCCGACTGTCACGCTCGAAGTCGGCGACAGCACAACCCCGGGGCGATTCATTACCGGGGCAACCACGGGTCACGCAGGAGGCGTGCAGACCTCGAACGTCGCCGGTGCCACTGGGTATATCTACCCTCTCGGCAGCGGCGAGACCGGCCAGATGGCAGGCGGCAACGCCGGCTCGAACATCATCCAGGTGCAGGTCACGGCGGCTGCCGCGACCTTCAAGGCTGGCAACGTTCGCGTCGCGGTGCGGTGCTACGAGGACCCGCAGCTCGGTGGGTTCACCTGAGCCTCTGAGTGATTGATGAGCAACGGGGAGGCGCAGCCGCGCCTCCCCACTTTGAGGTGCGTCGCGCATGAGCTATACGGCCTTGCAGTCCCGGATTGCTGATGAGCTGTCGCGCTCGGACCTCGAGACGCAAATTCAGGTCGAGATCGCCTCTGCGATCGAGTGGTATCAGTACGAGAATTTTCCCTGGAACGAGGCGTCAACTGTCCCGTTTAACACAGTTACCGGGCAGCGGTACTACCCGCTCCCGGCAAACTTCCTGCGGGTGACGGACGCGCTCTCTCAGATCGGCAACTACACCTACAAGCTGCACGCTGTCACTGAGCAGTACATCGACCGGATCGACTGGGGCGATGTATTTTGGACGAGCTATCCGATCATCTTTTCGCTCTGGTCTAACCAGATCCGCCTATTCCCGCCCCCGCAGGGCGGCCTCCCCGTGCAGATCAAGGGCATCGTCGCGCAGCTGCCGCTGATGACTGCGATCTCGCAATGGGCTGCGGATACCGCATTTACGGTCGGCCAGACCGTGACAGACAGCTACGGCAACGTCGAGCAGTGCTCGGTCGCAGGCACCACTGGGAGCGCAGCGCCCGCGTGGCCGACGATGAGCACGCCCACCACTTCGGGCATCGGCTCCGCGGCGATTCCCCCCGTGCTCGGTGCGACCACGACGGACGGCACCGTCACTTGGACGCTGGTGGGGTCGAGTTCGAACGTGTGGACGACGCAAGCCGAGGAGCTGATCCGCTCGCGCACGCTGAAGAACATCTATGCCCGCTACATCCGCGACTCTCAACAAACGCAGATGATGCAGGCGCTGGAGCAGCAGGCACTCTCGAATATGATGTATAAGAACCCCGGGCGCATCGCCCTTGGGCGCGTGCGTGGGGTATTCTGATGCCGCAGCAGCCGCTCGGACCGTTCTCGTACAAGTTCGGTGCGTGGAAGCCGGACCGCCCGCATTTGGTCAATCCAGTGTTCCCCCCGAACATGGAGGAGTATTTCAACGGCGGCCAGATTGCGCTCACGACGGCGCAGAACTGCATATGGACGGCACAGGGGTATCGGCCTTACTTCCCGCTCGTGGGGGGTGCTGCGCTCCCCTCGCAGTGCCTTGGCGCGATTGCAGGGTATGACACGAACGGTGACTTGCACGTCTACGCCGGCACGGCGACGGACCTCTACTCGCTCGAGTCAGGCGCCTGGGTGAGCCGGTCCAAGACCGCTGCCGCGTACACGGCGACCGCCTGGAGCTTTCAGGTCTACGGCGCTTGTGTCTATGCCTCGGACGGTAAGGACCCGATCCAGACGCTCACAATGGGCTCCGGCGTCAACTTTGCGGACCTCGATGACACGGACCCGGCGCCGAAGGCTGCTGTCCTTGGGGTCATCCGGGACTTCGTGTTCGCCGGCAATCTCAACCCCGGCACCGTGAACGCGCTCCCCTACGGCGTCCAGTGGTCGGCGGTTGCCAATGGCGCGAGCTGGCCGACGCCGGACACGCAGGCCGCCTATGCAGCGCAAGCTGGCGAGCAAACTCTGTATCCGGAGTACGGGCCAGTGATGGCTATCTCCGATAACGAGAGCTTCGGGCTCTTGTTCCAGCGCTCCGGAATTCAGCGCTGCGAGTACGTCGGCGGCAATCAGGTCTTCCAGTTCTACACCTACGAGAAGAAGCGCGGCGCGCTCGGTCAAAACGCCGTGGCGCGCGTGGGGAACAAGTATTACTTCGCCTCCCCCGATGGCTTTTTCGTGACCGATGGGAACAACACGACGCCCATCGGTTACGAGCAGGTTGACAATTGGTTCTTCGACAACGCGCTCCCATCTGCTCTCGGGACCGTCTGCGCCGCTGCTGATACGCGCAACAAGGTGGTATATTTCGCGTTCCAGTCGAACTCTGGGAGCACGCTCGATTCCATCCTCGCGTACAACTACGTCGAGCAGATCTGGAGTTATTGCCAGCAGCCGCAAGAGCTGCTTTTCCAAGGACTCACGTC
The DNA here is from genome assembly GCA_028067895.1 of Pseudomonadota bacterium. Taxonomy (GTDB): domain Bacteria; phylum Pseudomonadota; class Gammaproteobacteria; order Steroidobacterales; family Steroidobacteraceae; genus 13-2-20CM-66-19. The sequence continues at coordinate 2,464 of JAPTUI010000329.1, forward strand.
TGACGGCGCCTGGGCCCCCTTCGGATTCACGACGAGCCATGCCTACGGGGGATTCACGGGCGCGCCATCGACCGCAGTCCTCGAGACGATCGACTTCAACTTCAACCAAGGCGGTCGGGCGATCATCACGCAGATGCGCGCCATGAGCCAGGGGATACCGCAGATGCGCGCTGCGGCCCGCGCCCGTGAGCAGGATCCGGTGCTTTGGACCCCATATTACCCGGGGAACCAGCGCGATGCGGTCGTGGGTCTGCGATCTGAGGGCGTCTATCATCGGCTCGGTGTTTCGCTTGCTGGCGACTTTGGGTTCGCGGTGGGCGCGACCGTATGGCCGGTTCAGTCGGGGTGGCTGTGAGCCTTCAATACATACCTCTCTGGGACATCGAGCGCGAGTGGCCCGCGGTCGAGCCGCTGCTCTCGAAGGCTCTCGCTAAGCAGACCGGTCTATCGGCTGAGAGCGTGAAGGCCGATTGCCTGCGCGGCAAGTTCTGGCTCTGG
>JAPTUI010000466.1 GCA_028067895.1 Pseudomonadota bacterium
TCAGGAGGAAAATCGGGATGAGGACGTGAACGAAGATCCCTTCCCAGCGGCTGAGGAATCCGAGTCCAATCGCGGCACCCATGCTCGCCAGGGCCGGAAAGCACATGGCACAGCTGAAGCCTGAAACGACGGTGCCGAGCACACCGGTCTTATCGAGAATGCGGGAGAGACGGATGCTGTTCATCGTTGCTCCTGAGAGAAAAAGTTGACAATCAAGGGGCAGTGGCTTGCAGCGGCGCGGCAACGCGTCTGCTGTGTTGGCCGAAGCGACGCGTCGACGCCGACCTCGAGCAGCGTTGATTGGATTTCGCGCTCGAAGCATGCGGTCGTCCCGGTCGGGCGGTTGCAAATCCGCTGCGGGGCGTGGCGGGGCCGCGAGTGTCGATCCCTGCATTGCGTACGCCGGGGAAGACCGGCCCGCGTTGACGGAGATCGCCGCGCGAGCTCAACGGCGTGCTGGCAGGAGCGAGACGCGCGTTGATCGTGGCTACTTCGGCTAGGACGGGACGGTGCATGGAGAACCTCTGTCAATTGGGGCAATGGGAACTTTAAGCCCGTACTCCGCTACGGAGTCAATCCCCATAGATCTTTCGCGGTCATACAGAGGTGAAACAAGCCCGTTCAGCCGCTGGCACGTCCTCAACGGCTGGCGCACAAGAGCGCTCGACGGGGCGAGCCGGGTCGGGCGGTACGGCGATCAAGTGCAGGCGCTGCACGCATTGGACGAATCGTCTCGGCGGGACAACCCTGCCGATCTACTGGAGGGCATTGCAAGATGAGGGCGAATGGTGTGCTGGGGCCGACCGCGCGCCACGGCTCCTCATCTGCGCGCGATTGATGCGCGCCCACAGTGGCGAGCGTTCCCGTGTTCCTCACGGGTTGCTCGGCTCCAGTTGTGAGAGCGGCGGCATGACTCACGAACCTTACGAACCTCACGACGTCAGGAACGTCTCATTGGAGAGTCGAGGTTTGCAGCGTGGCGATGAGCGGGCACCGGACGGCATTGCGCCGACGGCCGCAGCGGGCGACCGTGTCGGCCAGAACTGTTTCAATCCGCCGCAGGTCTGCGAGCTTGTCGCGTACATCCTCGAGTTTGCGCTCCGCGAGCACACGCGCTTCGGCGCAGTGTGTGCCTTCCTCGAGCCTCAGCAGCTCGGCGACCTCGTCCAGGCTAAAGCCCAGGCGTTGTGCGGCTTTGACGAATCGCACGCGTGCCACATCCGCGCTTCCGTAGCGAGTGATGCTGCGGTAGGGCCGGCGCGGTTGTGGCAGAAGCCCTCGACGCTGATAAAAGCGGATGGTCTCGACGTTGACACCGGCCGCCTTCGCGAAGGTGCCGATGGTCAGCGATTCCGGTCGATCCGTCATGGTGGCGTGTCCTGTACTCAAGTGCGGAGTCAAGGTTACTTCGCATCAGGCGGCCTGTGAATAAGGGCGGACGCAATCCGTGCAGCGATCGCTTACCTCACAATGGCAGCGGGATGCCAGCGTAGCAGTTGTGCGTAGGCGGGTGCGATAGGTTGCTTCGGAAAGAACGCCTTCCAGATGGCAGCGGACAGCAGCTGCTTCGGCGGCGGTGCGAACACGAAGTCCTGCTTCGACACTATCGTGTGACAGGCGATACAGGCGGGGACCTTGCCGTAGGCGATGACTCGGCCCGCGGGAGTGTAGGCGGCCATGACCCAGTTGCGGTCGGCGGGGTCAAAGCCCGGGAGCTTGAGCATGGCCGTGACACCGGTCGCTCGCCGATGTCCGTTGAAGTTCTCCTTTACGAGGAGCGCGCCATCGGGATAGCGCCGCACTTTGGTGATGCCGCCGGCTTTGCGGATTGCCACGTTGGCGAGCGAGTTGGCCAGATCGACGGTGTAGGCGTCGACCGTGCGCGAGCCCGGCTGATATGCGGTGCTCTCGAGCATCAGGGCGTGGGTTTTTCGTAATACCTGCACCTTCCGCCAGAGCGCTATCGGGCGGGGAGCGGGGGTGGCAGCCTGAGATACCGCGGTGAGAGCGGTGACAACGGCGCTCACGCCCAGCAGCACAAGATTTCGCATGATCGTGACCCTTGACTGGCTGTGGATTCGTGACTCACCCATACATCATGTGGTGCTCAGCACCATCGGAATTCGGCAGCTCGAGCCTGCGACCGCCGCCATGTTGAGCGAAACAGGCAAATTCCGGGGTTAACGTGATCTGCATGCTATTTTTTTACGCATTGGTTACCCAAATCTCGCTGCGCCGACAAATTGCCGGTCGCTTCTTCAACGTTCGATAATTTGACATAATATACATTATGCGCACCTACGATCAGCCACTCCGCATCCAAGAGCAGCCACAGCAGTTCTCGGACAAGAAAGTGAAACTGTTTTGAGCAAAAACTGAATCCGCCTCCGCGACCACGGACTCGATCCATATGCAACAGCGCGCCTCGGAGACCGGGATCGACATCACTGCTGCCGAATCGGCGTTGATCCACCTACAAGCAGTTCTGCCAGGCGCCGCCCGGACCGACCGAGTGGCGCAGTGACCCGATGAACGAGCTGGGGCATGAAACTGTATCTCGATCCGCCGGCGTAGCGCAGCTCTGTGAGCGCCCCGACTTGCAATTCGCGATCGACAAGATAACGCGGCATCCAACCAAAACCCAAGTCCATCAGCAACGCCTGCTTCTTGGCGATGAATCCGGAGAGATAGAAGACCCGATCGCCCCCAAACATGTGCTCATCGTCGCCCCGGTCGCTCGAATCTTGGACAGAGAGCTCGACGTGCTCATGAAGTTCCCGGAGAGTCACGCGGGCGCGGCCCGCAAGAGAGTGTCGCGGCGAAACGCATAGAACGCACTCCACTGCCGGCAGCGGGTACGCGTCGAGGTCCGGACGGCCCACATAATCCTTCACCAGCATGATATCGGCGTTATCTTTCTCGAAGCGAAATTGCACACCGCCCAGATATTCGACCTTCAA
>JAPTUI010000060.1 GCA_028067895.1 Pseudomonadota bacterium
GGAAGCTGTGCGAATGGCGGCGGGTACTATCACTACTCTTACTCCGTGGTGCGGGGGTGCGACCGGATCGTGCCGGTGGACATCTACGTGCCGGGCTGTCCTCCCACGGCGGAGGCGCTGGTCTATGGCATCACCCAGTTGCAGAAGAAGATCCGCCGGACGGGGACCATTTTCCGTGAGTGAAGACAACCAGACCGAAGCGCCCGCACCCGAGGCCCCGGCCGACCCGTTCGGCGACCTGCTGCGCGCCATCGACGGCGTCACTGATGTCGTGCTGGAACGCGATGAGCGGATCATTGCCGTCGACCGCGCTGCGCTGGCGGCGGTGATGCGCACCCTGCGCGACAACCCGCAATTCGCCTTCGAACAGTGCATGGATGTCTGCGGCGTCGACTGGCCGGAGCGGGCCGAGCGGTTCGACGTGGTCTATAACCTTCTGTCCGTGACCCGAAACGACCGGTTGCGCGTGATCGTCACCACGGACGAGACCGCGCCGGTGCCGAGCGTCAGCGACATCTGGCCCGGGGTGACCTGGTGGGAGCGCGAAGTGTTCGACCTGTTCGGCGTGAGCTTCGACGGGCTGGTCGATCACCGGCGGATTCTCACCGATAACGGTTTCGAGGGGCATCCGATGCGCAAGGATTTCCCGCTGACCGGCCATGTCGAACTCCGGTACGACGAGGAGCAGAAGCGCGTGGTCTACGACAAGGTCGCGTTGACGCAGGAATTCCGCAATTTCGATTTCCTCTCGCCCTGGGAGGCGATGACCACGCTCCCCGGCGACGAGAAGGCCACCCGCGGAGGGTCTGACGCATGAGCGGCGGGATGCAGAACGGCACACAGGAGACCGAGCGCCGTGTGATCGACATCAACGACCGTCATACGGTCAATGTCGGCCCGCAGCACCCGGCGACGCATGGCGTGCTGCGCCTGATCATGGAGCTTGAGGGCGAGACGGTGACGCGCGCCGATCCGCATATCGGCCTGCTGCATCGCGGCACCGAGAAGCTGATCGAATACAAGTCATACCTCCAGGCGGTGCCGTATTTCGACCGGCTCGATTACGTCAGCCCGATGTGCTGCGAGCACGCCTTCGCCCTCGCGACCGAGCGGCTGCTCGGCGTGAAGGTGCCGGAACGGGCGCAGTGGATCCGCGTGCTGTTTGCCGAGATTACCCGTATTCTCAATCATTTGCTGAACGCCGTTCACTTGGCGCTGGACATCGGCGCACAGTCTCCAAGCCTTTGGGGCTATGAGGAGCGGGAGAAACTGCTGACCTTTCACGAGGCGGTATCGGGCGCGCGCTTCCATGCGAACTATTTCCGTCCCGGCGGGGTTTCGAAGGACATGCCGACGGGTCTTGCCGAGCAGATCTGGGAATGGAGCGAGAAGTTTCCGAAATTCCTCGACGATCTGCAGAGCCTGCTGAACGAGAACCGGATTTTCCGCCAGCGCCTCGTCGATATTGGGGTGATTTCGGCGGAGGACGCGCTGGCGATGGGGTTCTCGGGTCCCAATCTGCGCGCCTCGGGGATTGCCTGGGACCTGCGGCGCGCGCAACCCTACGACAAGTACGACGAGGTGGATTTCGACATTCCCGTCGGCCGGCACGGCGATTCGTTCGACCGATATCTCGTGCGGATCCGCGAGATGGCCGAGAGCCTGAAGATCATCCGTCAGGCGCTGAAGGCGATGCCGGAAGGGCCGATCAAGGTGCAGGACCACAAGATCACGCCGCCGAAACGCGCCGAGATGAAGCGCTCGATGGAAGCGCTGATCCATCACTTCAAGCTCTATACCGAGGGCTATCATGTGCCAGCCGGCACGACCTACACCGCTGTGGAAGCTCCGAAGGGGGAATTCGGGGTCTATCTCGTTGCCGATGGCAGCAACCGGCCCTATCGGTGCAAGATCCGCGCGACCGGATTTTCCCATCTGCAGGCGATGAATCTGATGTCGAAAGGCCATCTCCTCGCCGATGCGATCGCCGTGCTCGGCTCGATCGACATCGTGTTCGGGGAAGTGGATCGCTGAAAGATGAACGACATGACGGAACCGGCTTTCAGCTTCGATGAGACGAGCGAGGCGCTGATCCCCTCGATCATCGCGAAATATCCCGAGGGCAGGCAGGCGAGTGCGGTAATGCCGCTGCTCGATCTCGCCCAGCGGCAGATGGCGCGGCAGACGGGACATGCCTGGGTGCCGCGCACGGCGATGGACGTGATTGCGGCGCGCCTCTCGATGCCGCCGATGCGGGTCTATGAAGTCGCCACATTCTACACGATGTTCCACACCAAGCCGGTGGGAAAATTCCATCTCCAGGTCTGCACCACGACGCCGTGCTGGCTGCGCGGGTCGGATGAGGTGATGTCGGCCTGCCGCAAGGCCGCCGAGGCGGATGGCGAGACGTTCAGCATCGAGGAGGTCGAGTGCCTCGGGTGCTGCGTGAACGCGCCGGTGGTGCAGGTGAATGACGACGTCTACGAGGATCTCGACGGGCCGCGCACCGAGGCGCTGCTGGAGCGGTTGCGCGCCGGCGACGTGCCGCCGGCGGGCTCGACGATCGGGCGGCAGGCCTCGGCGCCCGAAGGCGGACCGACCACGCTGTTCGGCGTCGGGGGCACCAAGCCCGTGAGCGGAGCGGAATGAGATGCTGAGCGATCGCGACCGGATCTATACCAATCTTTACGGCCTGCATGACTGGCGCCTCGCCGGCGCCCGGGCGCGCGGCGACTGGGACGGCACGAAGGACATCCTCGCCCGCGGGCGGGATGCGATCATCGAGGAAATCAAGTCCTCGGGCCTGCGTGGCCGCGGTGGTGCAGGCTTCCCCACTGACATGAAGTGGTCGTTTGCGCCCAAGCAATCCGATCGGCCCAAATATGTCCTGGTCAACGGCGACGAGAGCGAGCCGGGCACCTGCAAAGACCACCTCATCTTCTTGCACGATCCG
>JAPTUI010000122.1 GCA_028067895.1 Pseudomonadota bacterium
GCGCGGCGATGACTCGATGATGGGCGCGCTCATGCAGCGTCTCTATGGCAGCGACGATCTGTTTCCAGACGATCGCGCGAGCGCATGTCATGCCTATCAGAGCGTCAATTTCGTGACCATTCACGACGGGTTTACGCTGTACGACCTGCTCGCCTACAACGGGAAGCACAACGAGGCCAACGGCCACGGCAACGCGGACGGCGCCGCGGAGAATTTCAGCTGGAACTGCGGCTGGGAGGGCGATGACGGAGTGCCGCCGCAGGTGCTGGCGCTTCGCCGGCGGCAGGCGAAGAACTTCTGTGCGCTGCTGTTTCTGTCCAACGGGACGCCGATGCTGCGCGCGGGGGACGAATTCCTGCAAACCCAGGGAGGAAACAACAACGCCTATAATCAGGACAATCCGACGAGCTGGCTGAATTGGGGGCTGCTGGAGCACAACGCGGAAATTTTCCGGTTCTTCCGCGCGATGATCCGCTTCCGAACGTCGCATGCCTCACTCGGCCGCAGCCGGTTCTGGCGCGAGGATGTGCGCTGGTTCGGTACGGGACCAACGGTCGACTTTGGGCCGCAGTCGCGCACGCTGGCCGTGTACCTCGATGGCGAATCCGAACTCGACGCCGATCTCTATATTCTGATCAACGGCTCCGACGTCGCCAGGACCTTCGAGATCCAGATACCTCGCGCCGGCGGCTGGAGACTCGTCCTCGACACCGGTCTGGCCAGCCCCGGGGACTTCCCGGACCCACCGTCCGGCGAGCCGATAGCGGGAAGCGCCTATCGATTGGACGCCCGCGCCGTCGCGGTACTGCTCTCGGACGAGCGCGTGAAGAGCGGGGCGTCTATGCAGCGATGAGCTGCCGTCCGCACGCCCTCAGCCGGCGGGCCGAGTCAGCGAAAGCCGATGCTCATCAACAACAGATCGTGCGCGCGGTTTGGCAGCTTGAGCCGAGCATTCGACCAGTGCCGCACGGAAAACTCGAAAAAGAAGTGACGGTCTGGTGTATAGCGCAGCGCCGGCAGATAAGCGAAATTCCACTGCGTCGCATCACCGCCCGCCCGTTCGTCAGCCGGTCCCTGGCGCTCGCGACGCTCATTGCTATCGAGACCGGCCTGGTGGGTATGGTCGGCGGATTCTTCACCATCGGCGCCGGACACTTGGCGCTCGCGATGGCCCTGCCGGCAGAGGGTGCGGCTGTGTCACTGGGAGTACTGATCGGGTGCTGGGACATTGGGATACCGCTGCTGCGCTCCTGAGCATTGTCGCCACCCGGGCGAATAGCATTGTCCGGCATGGCGTTTTTGATCCTGACCGTGACGCTGGGATTCTCGTTCGCCTTGGCGCTGACAGTGCCGGCACTCGCGCCATACCTGACGCCTCGGCGCGCGGGTGCCAGCGAGCACGGGCGGGCCGGTCTCGGTGGATGGGTCTCGCTCACCGCCATGGGGGTGAGCTACACGCTGCTACCCATGTGCATGCTGGTTGCGAAGAAGCGCGGAATCGTCGGGACAGGCGCGCATATCCTCGGGACAGTAGGGAGGTTCGACACAGGGGGCTGCTCGTCACGTGCGGCATGCCGAGCACGGGCCGGGCCGTGCACTACGCCGTTGCTGCGGTCAGCTGCGGTGGATGCGCAAGTCCTCGAATGCGAAGGACTGGGTGTTCAGGTTGCATAGGGCCACAGCGGAGGGGTTGAGCGTAACCACCGCGCGGCGGTGATTGGCGAACTCCCCGGCCCGAGCGGCGTCGAACGACCGCGGCATCTCTCATGTCCCCGTACCACGCCGAGGACACGGTACGACGACCGCAGGCGTCGACGCCTTGACGCTCGGCAAGTGGAATTATGAGCCACTGGAAATCCGAAGGTCCGCCGCCAGGCACGGTGCAGCGGGGTCCGGACGGCGCGATCAGGCTATCGAAGCGTGTCTGCGAGCCTTCCGGGGCGCCGTCGTTTCGGCCATTTCACGCGTCCGATGCGGAGATGGCGAGCTGGAACGGCCAAGTGTTAAGTGTCATCAGTCCGTGGAGAGTACCGGCGTCGATCGAGATCTTGTCGGCGAAATGTGTCAGCCGGCCGAGCAGGCGATGCAGGCGGGGCAGGTCGGCGGCGTGAATCTCCTCGAAACGAAGCGTAAGCCGCGCGGGTGTGTCGTTGAGAAATGCCCGCAGATGTCTCGCCGCGAGCCGCGCGCGCTCCGGTACCGCACGCAAGGACAGCACCAGGACCGGCGTGTCGGATGTTCCGGTGGGATGATCGACGACCACTTTGTCCACGCCGCAACGGCGCAGGGCTTGGGCAAGAGACGCGAGACGTGTGTGCCACAGCGCAGAGCTCGCCGGCTTCACCTCGGCGAGGTGTCGTCGCGCATAATCCTGCATCGAGAGCCCCACGATCCAGTCACCGATGGTTGAGGGGATCTGCCACGGCTGGCGCCAGGGGAAGCTGCGCATGAAGTGCCACAGACGAACCGGGCCACCCCGCAGTACGCCGCGCCAGAGCAGGCGGCCGAGGATGCGCAGGCTCGTCGCCCTGTCGTATTCCAATATCTCAGGGGATCTGCCCAGGACGCGGTTCTTGTTGGCGATTCGGCGGGCGATCGCGTGGTCCTCGAGCAAGCGCTCATGCAGCTTGCGGTAACCGGTGATGAGCTCCGCGCGAGACATTCGGAGCGGCACGACGTTGGTATCGAGCTTGGTGTTGTCTCCGCCGCTTTCCTGCTCGTGCAGGCGGCCAGCGGCCTGCAGTCGCTTGTAAAGAGGCGTGCGCGGCATGGCATTCAGCAGTCCGATCATCGCGGTCTGGATGCCCGAGCGCTGGATGAACTCGTACTGGAGATCGAAGGTCGCGACCGTGTCGTTGTCGAACCCGACGATGAAGCCCGCCAGCACTTCGATGCCGTGCGCATGGATCCGCTGCACGGCGGTGAGCGGGTTCTCGCGCGTGTTCTG
>JAPTUI010000648.1 GCA_028067895.1 Pseudomonadota bacterium
AGATCGGCTCCCGCTTGGTCGATGCGGCCGCGGCCGCCACCGCGGAGAAGTTCTTCGAGTCCTTTGCCGCGCAGATCCCGGCGACACCCGCGTCGGAAAATTCCAGCGCGACACCTCCCGCCGCCCCGGCGGGCTCCGGATCCTGCCGCTGGCTGCTTGCCTTCATCCGCCACCTGCTCGCGCGCAGAACCTGATACTTCACCGGTAACCGGTCCCACCGCGAGTCCACGCCACGACCCGTACCCGGGCCGCTCCCGACGTTGCACAACTATCGATCGAACCGCGCGCGTCACCCGGCAGCGTCGAGCAGGTGTCTCCGCAAACGTGCACTGATCCGGACGTCCGATCCGCGGACCGCACGCCGACTCTCTTCCAGCGTTGCCAACCGAATGCATCCTGCTGCTCTGCTCCGTGAAGTTGTCCACTTGGCTGACCAAAGGGACGCTCGACGGCTTGCGCATTCACCAGTGGAACATTTCAGCTCAGAGCCAAGTTCTTCCTCCGGCTGCTTCCGATGTCGGCACTCATGACGCTGCAGGTCACTGACCCGGCGCCCGGGGCGTGTGTGAGTGTCCCCGAGTCCGGCATCAATGGCTCACCCGTGGCTGTCATCCTCATTATTTGGATTTACGCCAGCATTTACGAGGAGATTTTTACCCGCGGCCTGCTTCTGAGCTGGCTCTCGCCGCCGGCACGGCACCGCATCCGCGCAGGGAGATCGGTGCTGAGCATTCCGGTGCTGACCAGCGCCCTGGTCTTTTCCGCTATGCTCGTCGTCCTGTGGCCAATGCTCGGCCCGGCGACGCTCATTGTCATGTTCCCGGCATGTATATTGGGATTGATCGCGGGCCATTACCGGCACAAGACCGCGAGTCTCATTCCCGCCATTCTGATTCACGCGTTCTTTGACATCGGCGGCACGCTTCCCTCGTGGATTTCACCGTGGCTGCATCAAGGGCACATCTGAACAAAGAGCGGATCAGCGTGCCCTTCCGGCGACGATGTGTGGTCGCGACGCCGCGCAGCCCCCGCCTTCGCCCGCCGGCGCGGCGAGCCGCCGAGTGCACGCGGGTCATTCCGCCGAGCCTCTCGGCCGCCTGTCATCGGCTCATTTTTGAGCGGGGAGCGGGGCGCGCCGCACGGGCAGTAGTCTGCGGCGGAAAACCACTGCCAGAAGGACACACGCGCTGCCGCTGACCAGGGCATCCGTGATGAACGCACCGGTGATGCCGCTCCAGTCGTATCCGCGCGCGTCGACGAATTCCATGTAGTCGATCGGCAGATTCATTGCGGCGATGAGCAGCGCGTATGTCGTGGCGGCCAGAGCATTCCCCGGTCCGATGACTTCGAAGATGACAGCGGCGGCCGTGGCGATGGCCGCCGAGGAGAAGAAGGTCTCACCGACGAACGCGACCGCGAAAGTCGTGGCCACACGCGGCAGGAGCAGGAGGCTGAGCGTGAACACGGCACCCGCACAGCCAATCGCCAGGTAGAGCGGCCGCAGCGCCAGTCGCTTCGCCGCGAGAGGCACGAGCGCACAGCCGGCGACGCCGCCGAAGATCAGTCCCGTGCCGCTGATCCGGCTCACGAAGGCAGGCGCGGCGTGAAACGCCCCGCTCCAACTTCCCAAGGTATTGGAAAGCGCGAACGAGGCCGACGGAAGCGCGAATAGGCACAGGGCCACGATGACGTCCGAGCGCCCCAGCAGGACGACGAGGTCACGCGTGAATCGCCCGACGCTCTCATGGACCCGCGACCTCTCCGGCGATAACGCCGGAATCCAGGGAATCACCACCAGCGGCGCAAGGAAGGTGGCGAAAATGAGCGCTGCGGCCGGCCCGGGCGACAGATCTCGCGTCGCCGAACCCGAAATCAGGATTCCGGCGCCGCCCCCGCAGATGTTGTAGATCGTGCTCCATGCGCCGAGCGAGCTGTCTTGCTCTTTCTCGACCAGACTCCCCATCCAGCCGCCAATGGCGGACTGGAACATGCACCCGGACAGGAAGGCACCGAGCATCATGACTTCGACCCGCCCGAGCCCGGCAGGATACATCACGGTCAATGCCGTGACCGCAACCGCCACGCCAGCGAAGAAAAGAGCGTACGTACGGCGCTTGAAGCCGACGTCGATCAATGGGGCGAAGATGAAGTTCCAGAACATGGGTGAAAGAATGATCGCAACGGCGATGGCGATACGGCCACCCGTGACGCCTCGAGGAGCCAGCAGCTGCGGCAGCGTCACGATGATGAAACCGGTCAGCATCCCGAACGTCAGCCACGGCAGCGCGAGAATCCAGATGGGTGGCATACGTTGCCTGTTCACGCGGGCACCTGCAGCAATGACGCGCAATCCAGGTCGACCGACGGACGCGTGCGCGGGATGCCGAACCGATTCCGACGGCGCACGCGGATCAACTCCGGGACGGGCATGCGATGCCGCTGCATTCCGCTGCATTCCGCATGATTCCGGCCGATTCAGCCGGACCTGGTGGGTTCGTGCGCATTCGATTCCCTCAGGAGGATGCAGCGTCGCGGATCGACGGTACGCCATCGGTACGTTGGCAGGCAAGCGCTCGCGGTGCCTCAGTGCCTCGAAGCCGGCGCCCGCATCGAGGTGGTCTCTCACGTGGATACGGCGGCCTGCTCGTGCTCCTGCGGCGCCAGATCGCCATGGGGGCGCCTCCCGGGCAGCAGCCGAGCCGAATTCAGGATGAATGTCAGCTCGGACGCGACGTGAATGAACGCGGCCAGTAGTGGATTGAGCAGCCCCGCGGCCGCCAGCGCGATGCCGAACGCATCGACTCCGATGGTGCCGGCGAAGTTGGCCCAGATGATGCGCCGGGTACGCCGCGCGAGCGCGAGCGTCTCGCCGAGCCTGCCCAAATCGTTCCCGAGCAGCACGACGTCGGCGCTCTCCCGCGCCA
>JAPTUI010000089.1 GCA_028067895.1 Pseudomonadota bacterium
GTTTAACCGCGATGCGCGATCTGCTTCAACCGAATGCAGAGCGATGAGGGCGGTACACCTTTTGGCCTAGCCGAGGGATGAATGGGGAATGGGATCCCTTGTGGCGTGGGGTGCGCCCGTTGTGCCTTGATCCGACACAGCCGGGTCACCGCGCCAAACACCCCAAGCCCGCGACCACGAAATCATCCATCGGCGTTCACGTGCCCGCGGCAAATTCCGCCCGCATGTCAAAGCCGGAGGAATTCGACCGTCTCCAAAGCCTTAAGGACTGCCGAAACTCTCGTGCAGCAGCCTCCAAAATCCATCTCCTAATAAATTAGTTGACAGCCAAAGGTGAGTCGGCCATGATTCCTAAAGATTTAGGAGTCATGACATGAGCAAGACGCTGACAGACCGGGAGTCCGACATCATGCGCGTCCTCTGGGACCGCGGGGCCTGTCGCGTCAGCGATGTGCGCCACCATCTCAAGGACGTCTTGGCGCACAACACAGTCCTGACGATGCTCGGGATCTTGGAAGAGAAAGGTTTCGTGCGCCGCGAAGCGCAAGGGCGAGGACACGTCTATTTTGCAATCGTCCCTGAGAAGGAGGCGCGACACAGCGCCGTGCGCCATTTGGTTGGAAAGTTCTTCCGCGGCTCCTCGGAGCTTCTCATCACACATCTGGTTTCGGATCAGCATCTGAGCGCAGCGCAGATCGAACGCCTGCGGACCCTCTTGCAGGATGCGGGCGACGAGGAGCAGCCGTGATGCTGATTTGGCCCGCCTACCTCGTGATGATATCGGCGATCATCAGCGGCTCTGCGTTGGCTGTGGAGCGCATCGCGCGCTCCTACGGCTTCGCGACGCGATGGACGTGGGCCGCGGCACTAGCGGTCTCGTTAACTTTACCGCTCGCTCTATCATCGATGCGGAAGCGACCCGCAATGGTCGTCACGACGAGCGCGTCGCAGCAAAAAGCCGTAGCAGGCAACTATCGAGCCGATGCACGCTTGGCGCCCGTCGCTTCACCGGCCCTCACCCTTGCCGGTTCTGTGTCGCAACGATTCGACTCTGCTCTGGAAGTCGCTTGGCTGATAAGTTCGTTTGCGGTCACGGTGACGCTGCTTGGGGGACTGTGGTATGGCGACAGACGACGTCGTCACTGGAAGAAGTCATCCATCGGCCACACCGCGATCCTGGTGGCAAGGGATACAGGGCCGGCGACAGTTGGACTCCTGCATCCGCAAATCGTCATCCCCGAATGGCTGCTCGCAGCGGCTCCCGGCGAACTCGACCTGGTTATTGCGCATGAACGGAGACACATTGAAGCGCGCGATAACCTACTGCTGACTTTCGGGCTGGGATTGGCAACCCTGATGCCGTGGAACGCCATCCTATGGTGGCAGGTGCGCCGCCTGCGTCTCGCGATCGAAGTGGACTGCGATAGTCGTGTGTTGCGCGGCAGTCCCGACGTGCGGCGTTATGCGAAAGCTCTGGTTGCCGTGAGCCTGCGACGGTCCGCGTGTCTCGTTGGACTGTCTGCTGCACCCCGGTCGATCTCTTCCATTGAGCGGAGGCTCCATATCATGAGTACACCCAAAGTGCGCGGTTGGAGAGCGAGCAGTGCTGCGCTTGCAGTATTGGCGGTCGGCGTCGTTGCGACGTGTTTCCTGATCACGCCGCCGGCCATACCGCTCGCAAGAGCAGGCATGGGGGTAAACGTTGTGCCAGCGAGTGTCCAGCGCTACGTCGGTAGCTACAGAATGTCCTCGATCAGTGTGATGCGCATCGAACTGCAAAAGGGTCAGCTGTTCGCACTTTCTTCGGGGACGCCACCGCAGAAATTGACCAGGCTGTCCTCGCACCGGTATCGCTTCGGACGCTACGATGCGTACGTCCGGTTCGCAGTGAATTCCGCCGGGCAGGTCAACGGGCTCGTATTTCAGCAGAATGGCGCTGTAACCGAAGCGCCCCGCATTGGTGGCGGCGGAGTCGATGCCGTCAAGAAATTGGTCGCTGAGCGCGTGCATGCGCAGACCGCAACGCTTGGAAGCGCGTCGGCACTGCGTCATCTCATTCGCAGTATCCAGTCAGGTAAACCGGATTACTCGGAATTGAGCCCCCAGCTCGCGGCAGGGACCCGAGCGTTGCTGCACCATTTGCAGGCGAAGTTGACGCCGCTGGGCGCACTGCGTTCGGTCGACTTCCTGGGCGTGAACTCATTGGGCTGGGATCGGTACGTCGTCCACCTTCAACACGGCACAGCGGATGTCGATATAGCGCTGGATGCCTATGGAATCGTCGTGGGCGCCGGAATCACGCATCTCCGAGAGGATAGTCGCCCGCTCTGAGTGAGATGCCATTCCCCGGCCGAATCCTGCATGAAGTGATCATGGCCGTGGAGGCATGAATCAAGTGGTTGTGCAGAGCTTTCACAGGGAGACGTCATGGAGAAACGCGCATCAGTTCATTTGCAGGTGCTCGTTAATTATGATCTGGATCCGGGCTACTCCAGTGAATCTGCGGAGGAAATTCTGAGGTCGCTTCGAGCGGCGTTGCCCCGAAATCGCGCCAAGGCAGTGCTGCGGACGTTTGAGGCGCGTATCACCCTGGCAGGACGCCCCGTCGGCGACGAGAAGAGAAGCCGACAGAATTGATTCGATGCCGTGGGGCCGCAAGATGCTGGTGGAGCGAACGTCGTACGCAGGCGTGATCCATTGGGAAAAGAGCGGTGCCGGTCGCCACGGATTTCCGTGTCATAGGACCAGGCCGCGCCGTCCCTTCGCCTGCAGACATTACCTAGACAGACATCTCCCTGGCCCATTTTCCGCACATCAGCTAAGGCATTTGCGGCAATTTCCCGCCGGGCGATGAGAGCGGGAAGGCTACTCGGGCGCGTTGAGCTCGATTAGCTTCTGAGTCTGCACCTCCCAGGCACGCAAG
>JAPTUI010000533.1 GCA_028067895.1 Pseudomonadota bacterium
CAGCGCCTGCTGCTCGCGCTCGTGCACCTTGGCGATGCCGGTAGCGGGCGCGGCGGCCGGCGCACGGCCGGCGTAGAGCACCTCGGCGTTCTTCTCCAGCGGCTCCTCGAGGCGGTGGCGGATCTGATACCAGGCGCCCTGATTCTGCGGCTCCTCCTGACACCACACCACGTCGCGCAGGTTCGGGTAGCGCGCGAGCACCGCCTGATATTCCTCGCTCGGGAACGGATAGAGCTGCTCGATACGCACCAGCACCACATCGCGCCGGTTGGCCGCGCGGCGCGCCTTGAGCAGATCGAAATACACCTTGCCGCTGCAGAACACGGCGCGGCGCACCTCACCGACCTCGACTTCATCCACCTCGTCGATGACCCGCGCGAATGCGCCGCTCGAGAGCTCCTCGAGCGCCGAGACCGACAGCTCGTGACGCAGCAGGCTCTTGGGCGTCATCACGATGAGCGGCTTGCGAAACGGCTGGAGCATCTGGCGGCGCAGCATGTGGAACATCTGCGCCGGGGTCGACGGCACGCACACCTGCATGTTCGACTCGGCGCACAGCTGCAAGAAGCGCTCGAGGCGCGCCGAGGAGTGCTCCGGCCCCTGTCCCTCGTAGCCGTGCGGCAGGAACAGCGCGAGGCCGCAATACCGTTCCCACTTCGCCTCACCAGAGCTGATGAACTGGTCGATGACGACCTGCGCGCCGTTGGCGAAGTCGCCGAACTGTCCTTCCCAGACGGTCAGACACGCCGGCTCGGTAGTCGAGTAGCCGTACTCGAAGCCCATCACGGCCTCTTCGGAGAGCACCGAGTCGATGATCTGCACACGCGGCTGGCGCTCGGCGAGGTGCTGCAGCGGGATGTACACCTCTGCGCTGTTCTGATCGTGCAGCACCGCATGACGATGGAAGAAGGTGCCGCGGCCGCAGTCCTGGCCGCTCAGGCGCACCGAGTAGCCATCCTCGACCAGCGAGGCGTACGCGAGCGTCTCGGCGCAGCCCCAGTCGAGCGGCATCTCCCCGGCGAGCATCTGCTCGCGGTTCTTCATGATGTGCGCCACTCGCGGATGCAGCGTCAGACCCTGCGGCAGCTGCATCATGCGCTCGCCGAGGGACTTCAGACGCTTCATCTCGACGCCCGTTCCGGTCCGCTCCGACCAATCGGACTGCGCATAGCGCGTCCAGTCGACGGTGAACTGGTTGCCGATCATACCGAGCGCGGCACGCGCCAGTGGTTTGCCCTGATCGAGCCCCTCGCGGTACTGCGCCACCAGCGCATCGGGCTCGTCCTTCTGCACCACGCCCTCGCCGACCAGCCGCTCGGCATACAGCGCGCGGGTAGTCGGATGTTTGCGGATGATGTGGTACATCTGCGGCTGCGTCGCCGCCGGCTCGTCCGCCTCGTTGTGACCGAGGCGCCGGTAGCACACCAGATCGATGACCACGTCCTTGTGAAAGCGCATACGGTACTCGAGCGCGAGCCGCGTGACGAACACCGCCGCCTCAGGGTCATCCCCGTTGACGTGGAAGATCGGCGCCTCGAGCATCTTGGCCACGTCACTGCAATAGAGCGTTGAGCGGGCATCCTCGGGCGCAGAGGTGGTGAAGCCGACTTGATTGTTGATCACCAGGTGGAGCGTGCCGCCAGTGCGATAGCCACGCGCCTGGGAGAGCTGCAGCGTCTCCATCACCACGCCCTGGCCGGCAAACGCGGCATCGCCGTGGATCAGCACCGGCAGCACCCGCTCGCCCTGGGTGTCCTCGCGCCGCTCCTGGCGGGCGCGCACCGAGCCTTCGACCACCGGGTTGACCACCTCGAGGTGCGAGGGATTGAAGGCGAGCACGGTATGCACGTTGCCCGCCGGAGTACGCAGGTCCGCCGAGAAGCCCTTGTGGTACTTCACGTCGCCCGAGCCCTTCAGATGGCTCAGGTCGTAGTTGCCCTCGAACTCCGAGAACAGCAGTGACGGCGGCTTGCCGAGCAGGTTGACCAGCACGTTCAGGCGCCCGCGGTGCGCCATGCCGATGACCACTTCCTCGACTGCGGCGCTGCCGCAGCGCTGAATCAGATCATCGAGCATCGGGATCAGCGTCTCCCCGCCCTCGAGCGAGAAGCGCTTCTGGCCGACGTACTTGGTGTGCAGGTAGCGCTCGTGCCCTTCCGCGGCGGTGAGCTGCCAGAGAATGTTGTGCTTCTCCTCGGCGCTGAAGGTGTGCTTCAGGCGGCCGGCCTGGAAGCGGTCCTGCAGCCACAGCCGCTCGTTCGAGTCGGAGATGTGCGCGAATTCCGCGCCCACCGAGCCGCCGTAGATGATCTCGAGCTCGCGCAGGATCTGGCGCAGCTTCATGCGCTTGGGCACCGCCTCGATGCGGCTGCCGGTGTAGAACTCGCCCTCGAGGTCCGCCTCGGAGAGCTTGAAATACGGCAGGTCGAGCACATGCGGGCGCGGCCGCTGCATCAGCCCGAGCGGGTCGATCTTCGCGACGAGGTGCCCGCGATTGATCCAGATCTGAATCAGGCGCGAGACGGCCGCCTGGCGCGCATCGGCGCTGCGCGCGCCGCCGGGCGCCGCGAGGGTGCGCGGCTGGCGAGCTCGCGCGGCGATACCGGCCTCGATCGGGCCGGCGGGCCGCTCATTGCCGCCCCCGCCGGGCAGACTCTGGAAGTAACGACGCCAGCGCTCCTCTACGCTCGCTGGGTCAGTGAGGTACTGCTCGTAGAGAGTGTCCAGGAAATCGGCGTTCCCGCCGAAAAGGGGTGTAGGTTCAAGCATGCTGGGCGAAGCAACTGCGAATCGCTAGTGTAACGGAAAGGCCACAGGCGAGGAATATGCAATCGTGCGTCATACGCCGAAACTCAACGCGGGTTCAGGATGCGAGTGCACGGTACACGCCACGCTCTCACAGCATGCCGAGCAGTGCCAGCTCGTAGACAATTAGTACGACGTATCCGGCGAGTACCGCGTAGAGAATGAGCGGCACGGGCACGCGCCCGAAGGCCTTCAGCCGCGCGAGCATCGTCAGACAGACGATGCCGATGCCGGTGAGGCCGACCTTCACCGCGATGAACGCCGCGGCACTGCCGCGCACCAGAGTCGCGAGCAGCGGATTCACTTCGTAGGCGCCCTGATTGATCAGCAGCAGCGTCAGGGCGGCATCGGCGCACGAGAGCGCCACGATGAGCGTCGCCACTGCGAGCCACCAGGGATGGTGCCAGTCGACCGCCCCGAGACGCTGCTCGCCGCTGCGGCGCGGTCCCCGCCGGCGCGGCCGCACGCCGCCGAAGACCAGAGCCCGCAGCACGCTGGTGCGCCGATCCGGCCCGCGGCGCCGCTCGAGCTCGGCAGGCTCGCTCGGCGGCTCACGGGCGCCGGGGGCGCGATCGGAGAGTGGTCTGGACACGGTGGAGGCGTGCGAAGGGCGGTGGGCCGGATTGTAGGGCCCCGCCCCGTCCGTGCCGCCCGCAGCGCCCCGAACTGTGATACCGATCGCAGCCGGCGTCGCGCCGCAGCCGCCCGCCGGGCGGCTCGGCCGCGGGCGTTGGAACCATATGCCGGAGGCTTGCACGGTGAGCGGGAGTATAGTGATGCGCACCGGTCCACATGCGCGAGACCCCTCATGAGCCAGACCGCCGCCAACCCCGTTCGAGAGAGGCCCGGAAAATCACTCGGCCTCGCCGTGGCCCTCGCCTTCCTGTTCGGTCCCCTAGGCCTCGCCTACGCCAGCCTCACCGGCGCGCTGGTGATGCTGGTCGTGTCCGTGGTGGTGCTGGTGCCGGTACTGCTCGGGCTGTTCATCAACGCCGTGATCTTCCTGCCAGTGTGGATCGTGTGCGTGATTTGGGCAGCATTTGCCGCCCATGAGCGCGCCGCGAGCGCCCCGCCCGAGGATGCCGGACCGGCGGGCGATAGCGCCCCCGGCAGGGGCTGATCCTGCACCCGAGAGTTCGGCTCTGAGCGTTCATGGCGCAGTGGCGAACTGCGCACGAGCACTCTAGCCCGTTGCGGACCCCGGCCCGTTCACGATTGCGCGGGGGGACGACGCTGCGCACGGCGGTGCAAACAGCGCCGCCCCCGGGGAATGGGCGCGGGGAGCGCATCAGCTAGGGTTGCACGTCCTTCTGCACGAGCGTCCCGGTCTCGTAAACGTTGGCGCTCCACGGGGCGCGCAGAATGAAGCGTGGCGCGTCGTCCCCTTCCCGATCGCCCCGATCGTCGTGACCCCGATCGTCGTGCCCCCGACCCGCGAAGTCGCGCCCCCGCCGGCGCCGCTCGCCGCAATGGAACTGCACCGTGAACGAAGCCGACGCCATGCCGCCACCGGCGACATCGCCCAGCACGACCGGATAGCTCGAAGGCGGCGTGATGCTCACCCGACACGGACGTCCGGCCACCTGGCGCAGCGCTAGGCCGTCGATCTGCACGCCATAGGCGGTGCCTTCACCGGGATTGGTCGCTGTGATCGTCCAGGTCTCCCCCGATCGTTTCGAGCCACTCTGCCCGGTAAGCGCGAGCGTCAGTCCATAGCCCGGCAGCTGGGTGGGATCGACGATTCCCCAGTACGCCGGCTTCGCCTGCAGCAGCTGATCGAACGGCAGCGGTGCATCCAGCCGGTTGATGGGGAAGGAATCAAGCCAGGTATTGTCATCGGCCATTCCCCACAGGGTGACCGCCTCGAGGGCGTGCCTTCGGGCGAGCGCCTTGAACACGTCGAAATAGCCCTTGTAGAGCCAGCCCTGCTCGGCCAGCAGCGCCGCGGGCACGCTACCGCCGTTGGCACCATAGTTGGACGTATTGTCATTGGACGCATAGACGCTCACATCGAGTTCCGTCACCTGCTGCTTCAGTCGCGGGAACAGCCGGTGCAGCACCTCAAACGAGTGATACTCCGCCGAGGGCGGCGGGTAATCGATGTGGGCATGCATCTCGTGGCCGATGCCATCGAGCGGCACATCGTGCCGGCGAAGATCACGAATCAGTCGGATCATGCACTGCAGACGGCTCTTGCTCGCCAGGCCGTACTCGTTGATGAACAGCTGCGTGCCCGGCGGGGCGTATTCCCTCGCCGCCTCGAGCGCAATTTCGATGTAACGCGGACCGAGCACCTTGTAGAAAGGACCGTGCTGCAGGCAATCCGGCTGACTCGGATCGAGCGGCTCGTTCACGACGTCCCAGACGTAAACCGCGGTACCGAAGTGCTGAACCAGCGCCTTGATGTGGTTCTGGATGCGCTGCGTGAGCAACTGCACGTCGGCCGGATTTGAGGCGGACAGCGGCGTCTTGCCGTCCTCCTCAAGGAACACCCACGAGGGCGTCTCCGACCCATTGGCCCACACCAGGTTGTGCCCTCTCACCAGCATATTGTGCTGCTCGGCGAATTTCACCTCGGCATCAGCGGTCGCGAACGTGAAATTCCCCTCCGTCGGCTCCGTGAACTGCCACTTCATGTCGTTGCCGGAGACGATGCTGTCGAAATGCTTCGTGAGCAACTGTGCATGCGGGCCGATGAGGTCGGAGGAGTCGATCTCCGCGCCGACAGGGAAGTATCGCGCCAGCGTCTGGTAGATCGACGGAATGTTCTGCTGGATCACCAGCGGCGGCAGATACTGCAGTTGGAAATCGGCGATATAGAACGGCTGCTCGGCGGCGGCACCGGTCTCCGTGTAGTTCGATTGCACGTACAGATAGGCACTGCCGGCAGCCGGATCATAGGCATTTGCCATCGTGTATCGTGGGACCGATATCTGCACCCACTGACCCGCCGGCGCCTGCACGGTCGCGATGCTCGGGTAACTCGTCGCTGCCGTGCCGCTGGCCGTCAGGGTGGTCTGCAGACTCAGATTGAGCGTATCGCCGGAGGGCGACATGACCCACAGGCTGATGGCGTACTGCGAGCCGACATACATCTTGTCCTCGACACTGATCTGCGCACCGTTCCAGGCCGCCGTGCGGCCCGTGACATACAGGCCGCGCGTCTCGCCACTCGGCCCGTTCGAGATCGGCACGTTGGTCACCACCGTACTCGGACCCCGGGCCATCCAGCCATCGAGACCCCCGTCCTCGAAGTTCGTCGTGATCCCGGAATTGTCCTGCTGTCCGCTGTTCGGCGGTCCGGCCACCTCCGTCAGGGTGACATCGTCCAGATAGAACGATTGTGGCGCCGTTGGAGCCGTGGATGGCGAGAGCTGAGCGTAGAGAATCAGACTGGTCGCACTCGTGCTCACCGTGTAGGTGCCGCCGATCTTCGTCCACGACGTCGCCGTCACCGGCGTCTGATAAGCGCTACTGCCGCCGACGGTGTCGTAGCAGGGTGAGGCGCTCGAGCAGCCCGAGTCGATTCGCTGAACCGTGAAGTTCGCGTCACTCGGCGCTTCTCCCGCGGTCAACATCACGTATCCGGTGATGGAGTAGGTCGCACCGGGCACCAGGTTGAGCGCAGTCAGTTGCAGCGCCGGACCGCCACCGCCACCGGTGCTCGTGTAATTGACTGTGGTGAGCAAACTGCCTTTGCCGCCATCGGGGTCGGCTGCCGCCGTGGCCGCGGTCGAATAGGTCGGCGCCGACGCATCGTAGAACGCACTCCAGCCATCGGCCGTACCGTCCTCGAAGGTATATTGCGCGACCTGAGCCGGAAGCGTTTGAGCACCCACGGTGCGCGTGAGCGCCCATGCCAGCAGAGCAAACGCCGTAGCGACGATGGACAGAGCGGGCCGCCGGACCGAACGGATTAATGAGCTTCGCGCGCGATATGACATGACGTCTATCCCCTCATTATTGTTGCGCTTTGCCACACCACTGACCCGTCCCTCACGGGAAAGTGGTAGCGCTATCAGACTAGCGCCGAGTGCGGAGATTGTCAAAAACGTCTTTTTACAGCAGCCGAAATCGCTCTGGGGTGCGCCGTTTAACCAGCAGAAATGATACCGCTCCCTCACGCGCGACCGCCGTGCTCACCGTGCTGCAGGCGCCAGCGCACCTCGGCTCGGCAGCCCTTTGCGCGAGCCACACGCACCCGCAATCGCGTGGAATTCAGTGACGATACACAGGCGCCGAGCGCACCGGCGCGAAGCGCGGCGCACTGCGGGTGAAGCCTCAGGCCGGGTTGGCGCCCCCGGCAGGAGTTGAACCTGCGACCTACCGCTTAGGAGGCGGTCGCTCTATCCACTGAGCTACGGGGGCACCGCTGCCGCGAAGTTTACCGAGCCGGAGCCGCTGCCGCTCGGCAGATTCGCCTGCGCTCGCCGGCGTTTCAGTGCAGCGGATCGAGCGCCTCGAGTTCGAAACGGCTCGGCTCATAGCGCGCCGTGGCCGGACGCACCTCGATGCGGCCACGCCCGGCATTCTTTGCCGCGTAGCAGGCCGCGTCGGCGACGCGCAGCAGTGCCGCCGCATCGGCCGCTCCGGGTTCGGCCCAGGCGACCCCCATGCTCGCCCCGACCCGAAAATAATGCCCGCCCTCCCAGTGCAGCACGAACTCCTCGATCGCCGCGAGGGCCGCGCGAGCCACTTGTTCGGCCCGCTCACCCGGACAGCCGGGCAGCAGCAGCGCGAACTCATCCCCACCAAGCCGCGCGGCGGTGTCGCTGGCGCGCACGTGCGCCTTGAGAATCTCACTGACCCGCCGCAGCGCCTCATCGCCGGCGGCGTGACCGCCGAGGTCGTTGATCTCCTTGAAACGGTCGAGGTCGATGAACACGAGCGCGCAGGGTTCGTGCTGGCGGGCGGCCACTTCGCGCAGCCGGACGTTGAACTCGCGGTGATTGACCAGGTCGACGAGCGGATCGTGCGTCGCCTGATACTGCAGCGCCCGGGTGAGCTGCGCGTTCTCGGCGGTGATGTCGAGCACCTTGCCGATGGTCCGGTCCGTCTTGTAGGCCGAATACGCCACCACGGCGACGTACACGATATTCACGAACGCCAGTGCGTAGTGCAGCGCCAGCCGGTCCGTCAGCAGCCGCCATTCCATCGACAGCGCCAGCGGCATCATGAAGATCATGTAGCAGCGCCACATCGCCCCGTACGAGGTCATCGCCCCGGCAATGACCCCGGTGAACACCAGCACGGTGAGCATCTGGTGCGCGACGTCCCCGAGCGGCAGGAACAGCAGCGCCCCGAGGCCCCAGATCATGCCCGAAACCAGTGTCGCCGCATCGAGCCGCTGCATCCACTCCCGCGGCGTCCGCACGCCCGGATCGCGCGCAAAGGCTCGGCTCTCAAGATGGCGTAGTAGCGAAATGGCGACGACCAGCGCCAGCCAGCCGAACAGCTCGGTGCGTGAGGTCACCTCGTAGAGCAGCACGACCAGCACGGCTGCGGCCAGCACCGCCCCGCTCAGCATGAAGGTAAAATTGCCGTAGACCAGACGCAGGCGCTCGACGTCGGCCCCCTGGGCGGTGTTCTCGGACGGGTTCTGGCTCACATTGCGGTCGCCTGCACGCCCTCATCGGGCGCAGATTTTACCGCCGCAAGCCACGGGAATGCTGTGCGGAATGCCGCAGCCCCGACAATCCGCCGCGCTGCGCCGAACCCGCCCCGCGCAGACCCTCGGGACCACTGGCGGAGTCGGCCTGCAAGGGCCCGATCCCATCGCGGCGAGGATCGCAGTTCCCGGGACCGCGCACCCCGCCGCTGCTCCCGCCTGCCGTTCAGGCGCCCGAGGCTCCGGCCTTCAGCTGCGCGATGATGTCGGTGGAGAACTCACCCGTCACCAACAGCCGATGCTCCACGTCGTCCATCAGTTCGACCCGGTTGCGGCCGTTGGACTTCGCCCGATACAGCGCCTCGTCGGCCAGCTGCAGCGCGCCATAGGGGTTGCGCCACGCGGTCGGCTCGACCACCGCAACGCCCACGCTGATCGTGAGCACGTCGCAGCAGCGCGAGGAATCGTGTTCGATCGACAGCTCCTGCACCGCGCGGCGCATCGCCTCGGCGGCCGCCTGGGCACCGGCTCGGTCGGTATCGAACAGGATGACGCCGAACTCCTCACCGCCGTAACGCGCCACCAGATCGAGCGGCCGGCGCGCGCAGCACTGCATGGCGAGGGCCGCCTGGCGCAATGCGCCATCTCCGGCCTGGTGCCCGTAACGGTCGTTGTAGGCTTTGAAGTCATCGATGTCGATGAGCATGATCGCCATCGGGCGCGCATCGCCACTCGCCTGGCGCCACAGACGTGCGAGGCTCTCATCGAACATGCGCCGGTTCTTCGTCCACGTCAGCACATCGTGCTGGGCGAGTTCCCCGATCAGCTGGCTCTCGAGGAACGCGCGCCGGCTCTGGCGCTCGAGCACGAGCGCCCCGAGAGCGCACGCCACAAAGGTCGTGACCATGAACAGGCCGGCACTCACCGCCGTATTCATCGAGAGGTGATACCACCAGGCCGCGCCCAGTTCGCTCGCCAGCGCCAGCCCGGCGGCGAGCAGCCCAGGGCGGAACGTCAGACCGAGGAAGAAGAACGGCCCGATGAGCGCAAGCGGAGCGACCATCAGCGCGTCGGTCGCGCCGGCGACCGCTGCGTGGACCAGCAAGACCATCCCGAGTACGTTGCGCAGCGGCACCAGCACCTGGGCGACCGGCAGGTACTGGCGCTCGTAACGCGGGCTCCAGGCCAGCCAGAGCAGCCACGCGCTGCTGACGAGCACGATGCCCACCGGAGCACTCATCAACCACGCAAACCGATGGTCCATCGCCGTCTGCACAATGCGCAAGGCACCGAGCAGCGCTGCGAGCGTGCACGCGCCGCGCACGACGATGCGGTTGTTGCGCAGCAAGGTGCGCAGATATTGCGACTCGAGCGGTTCCGGAAACGGCGCGGCGCGCGTCCGCTGCTGCAGCTGCGCGGCGTATTTCGAGTCCGGAAGCGTCTCGAAGCTCAAGCCCTCATTCATAGACTTAAGTTAATCCAGGGTTTGCTCGTCGCGCCGTGACCGGGCGCAAGATATGAACATGCGTACCCGGCGCGCCCATGGCTCGCCGGGTGATTCCAAAAAATCTTCTACATCAATGAATTACGGCTTTATCTGCCCGCGCAGCTCACCGGCCGGATGGCGATGGCTGTGCACATTGAGGTACAGGTCCCCGGCCCGGAAGGCCCGATACTGGGCCGGCGTGAGCTTCGCCCCGGCCGGGACGCGCCACACGTTCGCACCGGTGTGCTTCAGCCAGATCACGATCGGTCCATTGGTGCCGGCGGCCCCCTCGTGGATGTGCACCATGGTGGGGTGGATCCCGCGGGTAGTGACTTCGCCCCGCACCGCGTGATCGGGCAGCACCGAAATCACGGCCGTGCCGCTGGCCGCGCTCTTGACCGCAGGCACTTCCGCGGCACCGCTCAACCGAACGTGTACCGTCGTCGCGCTCGCCACGCCGAGGGCGCCAGCCAGCAGCACGAGTGCTCCGAATCGCTTGATGAGCGTGATCATGATCCGCCTCGAATGAAGCCGATGAGAGCGCGCAACTTACCATTTGGGCCCGGCGGCGTCATCGCCCGCCCCCCCCGCTCGTCACGGCGCGAGGGATCCGTCCGCGCCGCGGCGCAGGAACGGCAGGAACACGATCAGCGCCAGGGTCTGCGTGACCCCCGCCAGCAGCACCACTGCATGCAGCGAGTGCGCGTACAGCGCCCCGATCGCCGTGGCGCCGCACAGCCAAGCGACGCCGTAGGCCGCCCCGAAGATCCCGTAGGCGAGGCCGCGCCGGGCCGCCGGCGCCAGGTCAGCCACCGCCGCGCGCATGGTCGAGCCGTGCAGGCCCACGACCGCCCCCCAGAGCACCCCGCCCCACCAGACCCGCACCGGCGCGCTCGAGAAGGCGAGCAGCGGGACCGCCGCAGTGAGCGGCAGCGCGAGCGCCACGCTGCGCACGCCGATGCGATCGTAAGCATGACCCGCGAGCAGCGCGCTCAGCGCCGCGGCGGCCATTGCGGCGGCATAGAGCACCGGGATCAGCTCCGGGGCGAGCACGTGGCGGACCTCCAGGTGATACGAAATCACCCCGAAGGTGGAAAACCCCAGCATCGAGAGCGCCGTGAACAGACTGTACCGCCAGAACCGTCCGGGCAGTCCGCCCGGCTCCGGTGCATCGTCGTGCCGCGCCGGGGAGCTCGCCGCGGCCGATTCCTCGTAGGCCTGCGGGTTCGGCACCGCTCGGCGCAGCCAGGCGAGCAGCGCGAGCGCACCGAGCCCCGGAATCAGCAACACCCGGAATGCGAGGCGGAAATTTCCGAACGCGATCATCAGCGCAGCGATCAGCGGCCCGAGCAGCGCCCCGGTCTGATCAAGCATCTCGTGCAACGCGAACACCCGGCCACGGCCGCTCGCTCCACCCGCGTGCGACAACATCGTGTCACGCGCCGGGGTGCGCACCGCCTTGCCGAAGCGCTCGGCGATCACCAGCGCACAGGCCTGCGCCAGATCGACCGGCGCAGACAGCAGCGGCACGGCGATGATCGTGGTGAGGTATCCGGCGAGCGACCAGCGCCAGTACCGGCGGGTCTTGTCGGCGAGCGGGCCGGTGACCAGACGCAACACCAGCGCCACGGCTTCCCCTGCGCCGGTGATCAACCCCACGAGTGCCGCCGAGGCCCCGAGGGTGGCCAGATACGGTCCGACGATCGCGCGCGCCCCCTCGTACACCATGTCCGCGAGCATGCTGACCGCGCCGAAGGCGAGCACGAAACCCGTGGGGGTCAGTCTGTTCTCACGGCCTGCTGCGATGATCGTCTCCCCGGCTGTTCGCTCCGGTCTGCAGCCTAACGTACCGCCGCGGCCTCCGGTCAACGCCGCGGCGCCCCGAGAGGCGACGGACCGAGCCAAATCAGCGACCGATGACTGCGCCAAAGCGCTACCTTAATCCTCCCTTTTTTCGATCCATTGGCATTGGAGACCTGCAATGCGCCCCATCCTGGCACTGGCGACCGCTGCGCTCCTCGGCACGAGTCTGATGGCCGCAGCCGCCACCCCGGCCGTGCCCAAGCAGCCGGGGCCGTTTCACGGCCTGAAGTTCCGCGATCTCGGCCCGGCGGTCGCCGGCGGCCGCGTCACCAGCGTACTCGGCGTCGCCGGCAATCCCGCACTCTATTACGTCGGCGCTGCCGGCGGCGGTGTGTGGAAGACCGAGGACGGCGGCATGAGCTGGAAGGCGATCTTCAACCACGAGCCGACGCAGTCGATCGGCTCGATGGCCCTCGCCGGCGGCAATCCGAACTGGCTGTGGGTCGGTACCGGTGAGGCCAACCCGCGCAATGACGTGCTGAACGGCGATGGGGTGTACTTCAGCCCCGACGGTGGCAAGACCTGGGTCGACAAGGGACTGCACCACGCCGGCCAGATCGCGGCCATCGCGGTGGACCCCGAGAACACCAACACCGTGTTCGCCTGCGCCGAGGGCAACCTCTGGAAGCGCGGCCCGCAGCGCGGGGTGTTCATGAGCACCGATGACGGCGCGCACTGGCAGCGGGTGCTGTACCTCAACGACCACACCGGCTGCAGCACCATCGCCTTCGAGCCGGGCAACCCGAAAGTACTGATCGCCGGCATGTGGCCGCTGCAGCGGCGCGCCTGGATGCTCACCAGCGGCGGCAAGAGCGGCGGTCTGTACCGCTCGACCGACGGCGGCGTGCACTGGACGAAGCTCACCCACGGCCTGCCGGGCGGGCGCATCGGGCGCAGCGCGGTCGCGTTCGCCCCGAGTCAGCCCGAAACCGTGTACGCGGTGCTGCAAGCCAAGGGCGGTGTCCTGTGGGTCTCGCACGATCTCGGCAGCCACTGGCAGAAGGTGAGCGACAACCACAACAGCGACGTGCGGCCCTTCTACTTCACGCAGCTCGCGGTGATGCCGAATGACGCGCGGCGCCTGTTCCTGCTCTCGATGAAGATGATGGAGAGCAAGGACGGCGGCAAGCACGTGTTCTACGCCGACAAGGGCGTGCACGTCGATCACCACACCATCTGGATCGACCCGACCAACCCGAATCGCATCATCCAGGGCAACGATGGCGGGGTATATCTGTCGCTCGATGCCGGTAAGCACTGGCGCCACCTCGACAACCTGCCGATCGAACAGTTCTATCAGGTCGCAGCCAGCGCCACCGAGCACCCCTGGCCGTATCTGATTTGCGGCGGTCTGCAGGACAACGACGCCTGGTGCGGTGCGAGCAGCGACTACGAGCGCGGCGGGGTGACCGGCGCACAGGACTGGTTCGATGTCGCCGGCGGCGACGGCCAATACGTTGTGCCGGCTCCGAACGACGCCTCGATGATCTACGCGACCACCGACGACGGCTACGCGACGGTGCTGAACCGAGCCACGGGCCGCAAGCGCGAGATCAACCCGTACCTGCGCGACGTGCTCGCCGGACTGTTGCTCTCCGGCAAGCCGACTTACGCGCAGAAATACCGCTTCGACTGGACGACCCCGATCGCAGTCTCGCCCAGCAATCCGAAGAATGTGTACACCGCCGCGAACGTGGTGTTCCACAGCACCGACGGCGGCAGGCACTGGAGCATCATCAGCCCGGACCTGACGCGCAACGTCAAGGCCAAGCAGCAGCCGAGCGGTGGTCCGATCGATCTGGACATGAGCGGCGCGACGACCTACGACACGATCCAGTCGCTCGCGCTCGCCCCGACCGATCCGAAGGTCATCTGGGTCGGAACCGACGACGGCTGGGTGTGGGTGAGCCGTGACGATGGCGCGCACTGGAACAAGGTGACCCCGCCCGGTGCACCGCAGTGGGCCCGCGTCTACCACGTCGAGCCCTCGCCGTTTGCCGCTGGCACGGCGTACGCGGCCTTCGACGGCCACGAGATCGGCAACGATGCCCCGTACGTGTTCCGCACGACCGATTACGGCAGGCACTGGACACGCATCACCCGCGGACTGCCGGACAGCAGCGTCGAGGTGGTCACCGAAGACCCGAATCACGCCGGGCTCCTATTCGCTGGAACGATTTCGGCCGGCCTGTATGTGTCGTTCAACGATGGCGCGCAGTGGCAGCCGCTGCATGCCAACCTGCCGCGCGGCCTGTCGGTATGGGACGTGAACTTTGCACCCGATCACCGCGGCCTGCTGCTCGCCACGCACGGCCGGGGCATCTGGGTGCTCGACAACCTGCGGCCGCTGGAGCAGTACAGCGCGGCAGCGATGCGCGCGCCGTTCCATCTGTTCAGCGCCTCCGCGGGCGTGCAGCTGTATCACTCGTACACCAATGGTGTCGGTCCGAGCGGCTATGTCGCGCCGAACGCACCAACCGGGACGATGATCAGCTACCACCTCGCCAAAGCGCTGAAGCCGACGCCGGCCGAGAAGGCGGCGCATCACGGCCCGGTGCGCATCGCGATCCGTGATGCCGCCGGTACGCTGGTGACGACGCTGTACGGACCAGGCAAGGCTGGGTTCGACACCGTCGTGTGGAACCTGCGTTACAAGGGCGCAGCCAAACTCGACCCGCCGCTCGGCTCCGGCCACGGCGGTGGATTCGGGCCGGCCGCCCTGCCCGGCCAGTACACGGCCACCGTGCATGCCGGGACCTCGATGCAGCGGGTGACGCTGAAGGTCGAATCTGATCCGCGCTATTCGGTCTCGCTCGCCACCGACCGTGCGGATACCCAGGCCGGTCTGGCCGCACGTGAGGAGCTCTCGGCGGTCAATCGCTTGCTCAACCACGTTGCGAGTATGCGCAAGGTCCTCGCCGGCGTGCTGGCGCGCGGCAAATCCGCTCCAGCCTGGGGCCGTCGGCACGCCGCGCTCCTCGCCCAGGGCAAGACGCTGCAGAAGACCCTGACCTCCTACCAGAACACGCTGTGGAATCCGCATACACAGCACGATGCTTCGGAAGACTTCCTGCGGCACTTCTCGCATCTGCACCGCAAGGTCGACACCCTGTACGGCATGAGCGCCGGACTCTGGGGTGCCAAACCGCGCGCGCAGCTGCTCGCGCTGATTGGTGCCGACCGCACGCTGATCGAGCAGTTGCTCAACCGGTATGATGGTTCAGTGCTGACGCAGGTGAAGGCCTGGAACAGCGCCGCTTACGCCGCGGGCGTGGCCACGCTGCCGACCGGCTCGGCCGTGACACTGCACACCCCGCCGGCACTCCCGCCGGCCGCAGGCGCCTGAGCACGCGTGGGGGGCGCAGCCGTCGCGGCTGCGCCCCCACGGCTGCCGGCAGATCCTCGTTTATGTCCGAGCGGCACCTCGAGCGCTCGTGACCCTCGGATGATTCGCCCGCTCAGGCCGCGCGCAGCGCTGCCGGGCCGCTCTCCCGCTGGCGCACCCGCGAGCCTGCGAACGCCAGCACGAAGCAACCGAGCACACACCAGCCGGACAGCCACAGCAACTGGTGCGGCAGCGCCACCCCGTGATCGATGAGCAGACCCGACAGTCCCGGTCCGATCGCTGTCGAGAGCACCATCGCCGAGACGATCATCGCGCGGATACCGCCGAGATTCGCAAGGCCGTAGATCTCCGGCCAGAGCGCGCCCAGCATCGTCGAGGTGATCCCGTTGCTGATGCCGAACAGAAACATCGACAGGTACACGCCCCAGACCGGCGCGATCAGCCCGAGCGCCGCCGACGTCATCGCGAGCGGAACGAGGAAGTACGGCAGCAGTCGCACCGCCCCGAACCGATCGATCAGGTGCCCCCCGAGGAAACCGAACACCACGGTCGTGACCGACATTACCGGAAAGGCCGCGGCGAAGATCAGCGGGTCATACCCGCGCAGCGCAATCAGGTAGTCCTGATTGAAAAAGATGACGGTCGCGATGAACGGCGGGGCGAGCGCGCCGAACTGCAGCAGATAGAACACCGGGTCGCGAAGGACCTCAGCGCGCGTCCAGCTGCGCGCGGTACGCAGCGCACTCGCCTTCACCTCCTGCGAGTGCGGCACACGCGCAATCCGCATCAGTGAGAGAATCGACGGCAGGCCCACCAACATGATCAGCCCGGCCGAGGCGATCCACGCGGCCCGCCAGCTGCCACCGGCCCGATCGACCCACACGACGAAGATCGGCAACAGCGCGATGCCGGCCTGCTGGCCGGGCACGATCAGCGCCATGGCGCGCCCGCGGTTGGCCACGAACCAACGGCCGATTTCCGTGTACGCCGTTTCGGTCATCATGCCCTGACCGAACAGGCGCAACAGGTACAGCGCTGCGGTGAACAGCACGAGATTCGGCGCCAGCACCATCAGCACACAGGCGAGCGCGAGCGCCGGCAGCGTGAAGCGCACCACCTTCCAGCCCGGCATCACGTCGAGGGTTCGCCCGAGCCACGGCAGGCTCACCGCGCTGGCGAGCGTGGCGAGCATGTACAGCCCGCCGAAGCCACCCGCCGAGAGATGGAACGTCTCGCGCAGCGCCTTGCCGGACATACCGATGAAGAACGTCTGCCCGAAGGAGGAGAACATCATGAGGAGGAATCCCGCGCCGATCCAGCGGGTGTTCTCTCGCACGAAGCGCTGAGTCTCGCGTCCGAAATCGATCATCTGGGCAGGGCGCTCGCGCGGGGAGGAGCCCCCAGTATGGCATTGATCGCTTACGTCAAGTCGTGGCTCGCGGAGCGCGCCGACCGATGCCCCGCAATGGTGCGTCGAGCCCGCGAGGAGCGCCGTCGGGCGCAGGCGGGGCACGGCCGCCCGTCCCCGGGTTCGCACAGTACGTAGCTGTGCGGATCGAAGTCCCCGATCACGACGCGTACAAGGAGAGTCCACCGTACTGTGACTCGAGGACCGGCCATCATGAAACGGATCATTGGGTTGTGTGTTCTGGCGATGAGTGCGGCCTGTGCGGCCCCCGCGGCTGCGCTGGCGCAGCAGAACATGGGCCAGATGGGCCAGATGGGCCAGATGGGTGGCATGAGCCAGATGGGCGGCATGGGCGGCATGGGTGCGCGGATGTACGACACCCGGACCGTCGAGACGATCCGCGGGGACATCATCGCGATCGAGAAAGTGGCCTATCGTGGCAGCCGCGCCTATGGCATTCATCTTCTGCTGAAGACCGCCGCAGGCAATGTCTCGGTGCACCTGGG
>JAPTUI010000323.1 GCA_028067895.1 Pseudomonadota bacterium
TGGCACCGCGGCCCCGTTCACCAGAAGTACAGCTGCAGCGTCAGGGGCGCTCGAGCGGGCGGAATCCGCTCGAGAGCTGCGCGGTGATCGAGGTAGTTCCCGGCGCAACGCTGCAGCAGCGCGTCCACCTCGGACAGTTCGTAGCGCGCCTCCTGCGCGCTCGGCGGGCGCAGCGTCTGGGGCTGCGGGAAAATGCCCATGCCGGCGAGAATCGCAAACCAAGACATCACCGGATAGCCCTGGCCGAATTCCTGGGCGCGCAGGCCCGGCACGATGCTCTTGCCCGTCACCCAGAGCGAGAGAATCCTCTTCAGGTTGTCCGACAAGTCCATGTTGGCGGCATTGGCCCGCCAATATTCGGTATCGGTGCGCGAATTGGTCTTGTAGTGGGTGCAGATGTAGTCGCGGATGCCTTCGAAGTTGCGGTTCACGAGCGCATTGAATCGCTGGCGCGCGTCCTCGTTCAGGTCGCCCCGCTCGAGCAGCGCAAGGAAATTCATCGCCATATACTGGATCACCATCAGGGCCGTGGCCTCCAGCGGTTCGACGAATCCCTGGGCGAGACCGATCGCCAGACAGTTGGCCTGCCAGGGCGATGCGACCCGGCCGACCTTCATCTTCACGTGGCGTGCCTCGAGGTCCGACTCGAGCAGCCCGAGATGTGTGCGCAGTTCGGTTTCGGCCGCATCGGCGGTACAGAATTTCGAGCTGTAGACATACCCGTTGCCGTAGCGGTTGGTGAGCGGGATCTTCCAGGCCCAGCCGTGCTTCAGGGCGGTGGAGCGGGTTTCGCTCGGCAGTTGCCCGCCGAGCGGCGAGGGCATTGCGACCGCCGCATCGTTGAACAGGTTGTTCTGGAAACTGATGAACGGGACCTTCAGGGCCTGCTGCAGCAACAGGCCTGAGAACCCCGTGCAATCCACGTACAGATCCGCGCTGATCGTCTCCCCCTCGCGCGTGTGCACCGCGGCGATGTTGCCCTCGGCGTTCACCTCGGCGTGCGTCACGTGACAGCTCTTGTAGCGCACGCCGCGCTCGAGTGCCTTCTTGTGCAGGAACTGTCCGAGCAGCGTCGCATCGAAGTGATACGCGTGCAGCACGTCGAAGGGGAAATGCTCCTGCGCCTTCGGCGAGCGCTGCTCGGCTACCAGCCGCGCCGCGAGGAAGAACCGGTCCGGGTGCGCATAGAGGTTCGCGCCCCTCACGCGCGCCTCGGCGTTGTGGATGAACTGCGTCAGGGTCATGATGTCGACCATCGACGGGAACGGGTGGAAGTAGCGCTCGAACCCCGGCTTGCTCGACCAGCCGTCGAAGCTGATGCCGCACTTGTAGGTGGCGTGGCAGGACGGCATCCATTCCGCTTCCTCGATCTTCAACAGATCGAAGAACCCACGCAGCAGGGGCGTTGAGCCCTCTCCGACGCCGATGGTCGGCACCGCCGGGGACTCGAGCAGCGTGATCTCGACGCCCCGGGGGATCAGCGACTGGGCGAAGATCAGCGCCGTCATCCACCCGGCCGTTCCGCCGCCGACGATGACGATGCGGCGCACCGGCGGTGGCGCGGCGGCCTCGCGCTTGCCGGCATTCAACGTGAAGCTGTAGTCGAAGACATTGTCGATCGCCATGACGCCCCGGATCCGATGAGTATTGTTCTGCGCCGCGCGCGGACGGCGGCGCCGGCGCGCGCGGCTCAGCGGACCGGACGGCCGCTGCGCGGTAGCGGTCCTGCCGCGGGAGAAGCTCACGCGGTCCGAGCGAGTGTACCGCATGGCGGCGGGCGTTCGCGCCTCGGCGTCGGCGCCCGCAGCCTGGCCCATCGCCGCGGATGGGTCCGAGCGGGCGGTTCAGCCCGCCGGTCGCGGCGCTCTCGCTCGCGCGCCGCGGGCGCTCAGGTACGAGCAGAACATCTCGCCGACTGCCGCGGCGAGCGCATCGACCTCGGCGCCCGTCCGACCCTGACTCGAGACCGACTTGCCGACCGCCGACATGACGGTACCGATCAGCTCGGCGGCGCTGGCACGCTCGCGAGCCGAGGCCTCGGGCAGCGCATCCTGCATGAATCGCCGCATCAGCGAGCGGCCCTCCTCGGCGTGGGCGCGCGACTCCGGCGCTTCCCGGTAGAGCGGGGCGGCCTCCTCGAGCGCGCTGCGAAACGCCGCCTCGTCGCATTCGGAGCGAAAGAACACCTGCACCGCGGATTGCAGCCGCGCGAGGGGTGCGGCACCGGGATCGGTGAGCGTGCGCTGCAGCTGATCCATCGTCTGCCGCCACTCCTGCGCCTGCAGCCTGAACAGGATCGCCTCCTTGTTGGGGAAGTACTGATACAGCGAGCCGACGCTGATGCCAGCCGTCGCCGCCACGCGTGCAGTGGTGAACCGGCGGGCGCCCTCGCGCACCAGAACGCGAACCGCGGCTTCGAGAATGTCCGCGACGAGCTGCGAGGAGCGCCTCTGTTGCGGCGTCTTGCGCGGCGAAATGATGGGTTTGCGGCCTCGGGCCATGGGAACTCCCGGAATGCGAATATGAAATGCGATGCTTTATTCGTATTCTAATCGGGCCCGGCGCGATTGCCAGCACACTGGAGGATGGAGGCATGACGACACTGACGCAGGAGCCCTGCGCAGCGGTGGTGAGGCGGCTGTTCGCTGAGGCCGGCGCCAGCGAGGCGAAGCTCGAGGCGCGCAGCCGCACGCAGACGAAAGAGGAACTCAGTGCGCTGATGAACAGCCCTGACTACCGCGCACTCTACGGGGCGTTGAAGGAATACCACCTGGCCGTCTCGACGGACACGGCCACACTGCTCTACATGCTTGCCCGTGCCATCCGGGCCCACACCGTCGTGGAGTTCGGCACTTCGTTCGGTGTATCGACCGTGCATCTGGCGGCCGCGCTGCGCGACAACGGCGGCGGCCGGCTGGTG
>JAPTUI010000410.1 GCA_028067895.1 Pseudomonadota bacterium
CTTCGATAACGCCGAGGGCAACCTCGGCATCGCCAACGCGCTGCTGCGCCACTTCGCCGAGAAGCTGCCGGTGTCGCGCTGGCAGCGCGACCTGACCGACTCCACCGTGCTGCGCAACCTCGGCGTCGCGCTCGGCCATGCCCTGATCGCCTGGCGCGCGCTCTCGCGCGGCTTGGGCAAAATCGAGGCCGATGCGGCCCGCATGCGCGCCGATCTCGACGGCGCCTGGGAAGTACTCGGCGAGGCCGTGCAGACCGTCCTGCGTGCCGCCGGCGTGCCCGACGGCTACGAATTGCTCAAGGCGTTCACGCGCGGCCGCTCGATCACGGCCGCCTCGCTCGCGGAGTTCATCGACACGCTGCCGCTCGGCGCCGAGCACAAGCGCCGGCTGGGCAAGCTGCACCCGGCCGACTACATCGGCTGGGCAGCGGAGCTCGCGCGCGAAATATGACAAATTGACCCGGCGGGCGCACCGGCGGTTTTGTGACCGGCTCGGCACGGCCTGTGCGCCACCCTCACTAAGATGGACACCAATGTCTGCAGTTGCAGACGTGGCAGAGAGATCGGGTCCGTGTCGCCGGGTGTCGAGATCGCACAGTACAACGTGCTCGAGGAGTTGGCGCACGCGCGCTACGTTCCCGAGCCGGACGGCTTCGGTGCGAGCGTCCCGCTCGAGCCGCTCGCCGTGTTGACGTCAGTGAGCGAGGCGCGCGCGGCGGTGAACCAGGTGGCCGGGCGCGCCCAGCGGCTGCTGTCGATCTACACCCCGAACCTCGAACCTGAGCTCTACGACCAGAGCGACTTCCTCGAGGTGGTCAAACGCCTGGTGCTCGCCCGTCCGTTCGCCAAGGTGCGCGTGCTGATCGGGGAGCCCGGCCGCTCGAGCGCCGACGGCCATCGTTTCCTCGCCATGGCGCGGCGGCTCTCGAGCTGCATCGACGTGCGCAACCTCCCGGCCCGCCATGGCGCCCCGCACTGCGCCTACCTGATCGCCGATGAGCGGGCGATCATGTACCGGCTGCGGGCCGACTGCTGGGACGGCATCGCCGACCTGGACAATGCGCCGGTGGCGCGACTGTACCTGCACGAGTTCGACCAGCTCTGGGACACCTGCACCCCGCCGGAGAGCCTGCGCATCGCGCGTCCCGCCTGAGCGGCGCGTCCCGGCGGATATACTTCCGCCATGTCCCGTATCGAAATCACCGTCGCGGCCGTGGCCGAGACTGCCGGCCGCTTCCTGCTGGTCGAGGAACTCATCGACGGCCGGCACGTCCTCAATCAGCCCGCCGGCCACCTGGAACCCGGCGAGACACTGCTCGAGGCCGTCGTGCGCGAGACGCGCGAGGAAAGCGCCTGGCACTTCCGCCCCGAGCGGCTCGTCGGGGTGTACCTGTGGCGCCATCCGCGCACGCAGCGGCAGTTCAAGCGCTTCACCTTCAGCGGCGCCCTGAGCGATCACCGGCCGCACCAGCCCCTCGACACCGGCATTCTCGGCACCTGCTGGCTGACCGAGGCCGAAATCCGCGCGCGCGCCGCCGAGCTGCGCAGCCCCCTGGTGCTGCGCTGCATCGAGGATTTCCGCTCCGGTGCGGGCCGCGCGCTCGAGCCGGTCGGCGGCCTCGACCTGGCCGCCGCCCTCGCGGTGCCAGCGGAGGTGCTGTGAAGCGGGTCATCGTCGGACTCTCCGGCGGGGTCGATTCGGCGGTCGCAGCGCTGTGCCTGAAGGAAGCCGGCTGGGACGTCCAGGGCCTGTTCATGAGCAACTGGGAAGCGGACGAGGACGGCTACTGCACGGCCGCCCAGGACTTTCAGGATGCCCGGGCCGTCGCCGATGAGCTCGGCATCCCGCTGCACCGGGTGAGTTTCGCGGCCGAATACCGCGCGCGGGTCTTCGAGCACTTCCTCACCGAGTACCGGGCCGCCCGCACCCCGAATCCGGACGTGCTCTGCAACCGCGAAATCAAGTTCGGCGTCGCCTTGCGCTATGCCGAGCGCCTCGGCGCGCAGTACTTCGCGACCGGCCATTACGCCCGCATCGCCTCCGGCCCGGACGGCCCGCAGCTGCTGAAAGCGCTCGATGCGGCCAAGGACCAGAGCTACTTCCTGCATGCCGTCGCGCCGCACGAGCTCGCCCGCACGCTGATGCCGATCGGCGCGCTGGAGAAGTCCGTGGTCCGCGCCCGCGCGCGCGCCGCCGGCCTGCCGGTGTTCGACAAACCCGACAGCACCGGCATCTGCTTCATCGGCGAGCGGCCGTTCCGAACGTTCCTCGCGCAGTTCGTGGCCGAGCGCCCCGGCCCGATCGAATCGAGCGACGGGGAACGCCTCGGCGAACACCAGGGTCTCGCCTTCTACACCCTCGGCCAGCGCGCCGGACTGAACATCGGCGGGCGCGCGGGTGCCGCGCCGCTGCCCTGGTACGTTGCGGCGAAGGACGTGGCGCGCAACGCGCTCATCGTGGTGCAGGGCGGGGAGCATCCGCTGCTCTACAGCCAGGCCCTGCGCACCGGGGCGCTGCACTGGCTCTGCCCGCCGCGGCACGCCACGCAGCGCCTGGGCGTGAAGGTGCGCTATCGCCAGCACGACGTGCCGGCGCGCCTCGAGCCGCTTCAGGACGGCAGAGCGCGGATCGTCTTCGATGCGCCGCAGCGGGCGGTCACGCCGGGCCAGTACGCCGTGCTCTACGAGGGCGAACGCTGCCTCGGCGGCGCGGTGATCGAGGCGATCGAGTCCGCCGGCGGCTGATCGGGCCCGAGCGTCCCGCGCGCACGCCGCCCCGACCCGATATAATCCGCGCCGCATTTCCCCCGGGAGAGTTCCACTCATGACGAACAGCTTCAAGGCGCGCACCACCCTTCAGGCCGGCGACCGTTCCTATCAGATTTACAGCCTCGCGGCCCTGCCCCGCGA
>JAPTUI010000281.1 GCA_028067895.1 Pseudomonadota bacterium
CCCGCATTCTCGATAAGACCGGTGTGCTCGGCACCATCATTTCAGGCTTCAGCTGTGCCATGTGCTTTCCGGCCCTGGCGAGCATGGGTGCCGCGATTGGACTCGGATTCCTCAGCCGCTGGGAAGGGATCTTCGTTCACGTCCTCATCCCGATTTTCCTCCTGATTGCGCTGCTCGCAAATGTGCTCGGCTGGTTCGCTCATCGCCAATGGCAGCGCGCCGCGCTCGGAAGTATCGGTCCTTTGATCGCTCTGTTCGGAGATTTCGGAATGACGCAACATTTCCTGCCCGTCGAGTTCGCCCGAATTTTGTTCTACGCCGGCATAATCTTGATGGTCCTCGTCTCAATCTGGGACCTGCTCAACCCCGCGCACAAGCGCTGCGCAGTGCCCGCCTCCGACAGCAAATCCAGCTACTGAAAAAGATTACCTCATGTCTCAGACCGTTACTCTGCACATCACCGGAATGACGTGCGAGCACTGCGTGCACAGCGTGGAGAAAGCCCTGCGCAGCGCCCCGGGTGTCGAGAGCGCGAAAGTTTCTCTGCGAGAAAATCGAGCGACGGTGACCTTTGTGTCTCCAGTCTCTGCCGAGGCACTCGTCAGGAATGTAGAGCAAG
Source organism: Pseudomonadota bacterium (assembly GCA_028067895.1). Classification (GTDB taxonomy): domain Bacteria; phylum Pseudomonadota; class Gammaproteobacteria; order Steroidobacterales; family Steroidobacteraceae; genus 13-2-20CM-66-19. The sequence continues at coordinate 620 of JAPTUI010000281.1, forward strand.
CAGGCTATGGCGCCCAATTGATCGGGGAGACCTCCGCGGCCACCCCTGCCCGTTCTGGAGCGCATTCCGGCCAGACCCACGTTGCGATCATTGGCAGCGGCGGTGCCGCCATGGCCGCGGCACTGAAGGCCGTTGAGCGTGGTGCCCGCGTAACGCTGATTGAACGCGGCGTCATCGGCGGCACGTGCGTGAACATCGGCTGTGTACCCTCGAAGATCATGATTCGGGCGGCGCACATCGCGCATCTGCGCCGGGAGAGCCCGTTCGATTCAGGCATTTCGGCGCAGCAGCCGGATATACGCCGCGACAAACTGCTGGCCCAGCAGCAAGGCCGAGTCGAAGAGCTGCGCCACGCCAAATATGAAAGCATCCTCGAGAGCAACCCGTCGATCACCGTGCTGCATGGCGAGGCACGATTTGAAAATTCACACACGCTTATCGTCTCGCGCGCTGATGGCGGCTCGCACGACGTGAGATTCGCTCGTTGCGTGATTGCGACCGGGGCACGCCCGGCGATTCCCCCCATCCCCGGTCTTGCCGACACGCCTTATTGGACTTCCACGGACGCGCTCGCGAGCGATACGATTCCCGAGCGTCTCGCGGTCATTGGCTCATCGGTGGTAGCCGTCGAGCTCGCGCAGGCCTTCGCCCGCCTCGGCAGCAAGGTGTCGATCCTGGCGAGAAGCCGACTGCTGTTTCGGGAAGACCCTGCCGTGGGCGAGGCGCTCACGAACGCGTTTCGCGCTGAAGGTATCGACGTCTTGGAACAGACGCAGGCGAGCCGTGTTGCACACCAGGCCGGTAAATTCGTACTGACCACAGGTCACGGCGAGCTGCGCGCCGACCGGCTGCTCGTCGCCACGGGTCGCACGCCGAATACCGCTATGCTCAATCTGAGCGCTGTCGGTGTCAAACTCGACCCGCGCGGCAGCATCATCATCGACCGCGCCATGCGCACGAGCAGCGCAGATATCTACGCCGCGGGCGACTGCACTGATCAACCGCAATTCGTCTACGTGGCCGCCGCCGCCGGGACCCGGGCGGCGATCAATGTGACCGGGGGCGAGGCGGCAGTGGACTTGACGGCGATGCCGGCGGTGATCTTCACCGACCCGCAGGTCGCAACCGTCGGCTACAGCGAGGCCGAGGCGCACCACGAAGGACTCGAAACCGACAGCCGTCTGCTGCCGCTCGAGAACGTACCGCGCGCACTGGCCAACTTCGACACCCGCGGGTTCATCAAGCTCGTCGTCGAGGCCGGGAGCGGCCGGCTGATCGGTGTGCAGGCCGTCGCTCCGGAGGCAGGCGAGCTGATCCAGGCGGCGGCGCTGGCGATTCGCGCACGAATGACCGCCCAGGAACTTGGCGATCAGCTGTTCCCGTACCTGACGATGGTGGAGGGATTGAAGCTCTGTGCCCAAACTTTCACTAAAGATGTGCGACAACTTTCCTGTTGTGCTGGATGAGGCGGTTTCAGGAGTGTGTTATTGCCCTCGGCAACGCGGCGATCTCGATTTACGCCATGACTCGACGGGTCTCGGTCCGCTCGGAGCGGGATATGCCTCCTGTTGTTATTCGACAACATCTCGACCCTGAGCTGTCTTCGCGGGCCCTGGAGAAGTGCGGACTAAGCAAAAATCACTCTCGCGAACATGGAACTGGAAGATCAAGGCGGCCCGTGAGCACCTCCAGCCTTCCTCGATCGATCTGCCGCACGATCGGCCCGCCAATGGGGTTCCTTTCCGGTCATCTGCACGCACACTCACGCGGCCGTACGACCCACTCTCAGTTTGGAAACATCAATTTCCGCTCGATCGCCCGGAAGCGCGCTCCCCTGCGCAATTGGGGTCCACCCAGGGGCGCATAGCCCTTCACATAACGGTCTGTATCCGCTTCGCGCCGAGTATCTGGTTCGGGGCCAATGTGCGCTACTGCACAGACCAGCGCTCGTTAGCGGAGCAGCGTTCGAGTCCTGAATTCGGGAATCCCCCCCATCGAGCGACTGTTCGACCGGATTCAGTCTCAGTCCGCCGGCGTATTGATCTCTGCCGGCGGACTTTTTTTGGCGTGTCCGAGCAAGTGGATATCAGCTTGAGTGTCGTCGCAGAGGGTGATCATTCGTAAGCGTCGCGCCGTCTACAGGGTAGCGGGCTGAGCGGCTCTGTGACAGGAAAGCGGATCAAGTGATTATTCCGGCTCTTGGTGGACGGGGTTTCCAGAGCAACGTGGACCGTGATTCCAGCGGAACGTGGACAGGACTCCTCGAGATGGTGGACAGTTTAT
>JAPTUI010000010.1 GCA_028067895.1 Pseudomonadota bacterium
AGCTCTCGGGAGGTCAGCAGCAGCGCGTGGCGATTGCCCGCGCGACGGTGTCACGTCCGAAGCTCCTGCTCGCCGATGAGCCCACCGGAAATCTCGACTCCGCGATGGGCGAGGAGGTCATGCAGTTGCTGACCGAGCTCAATCAGCAAGGCACCACCATCGTGATGGTGACGCACTCCCCCTCGCACGCCAAATATGCTCATCGCTTCGTGCATCTGCTCGACGGCTCGATCGTCACCGACCGGGTGCGGCAGGCGAGCTGAGGGTTACTCATGATAACGCACTACCTGCGAGTGGCGGCGCGAGGAATCGCCAGTCACAAGCTTTACAGCCTCATCAATATCGCGGGGCTGGCCGTGGGACTGACCTGCGTCATTTTCGTCGTCCTGTTCGTGCGCGACCAGCTTTCCTACGATAAGTGGATTCCGGGTACGCGAGATCTCTATCGTCTGGAGCTGACCGTCGATATTCCCGGGCGCGCGCCGCTGCCGATGGCCGGAGTTCCGAATCCGCTGCCGGTGGCTATGCGCGAGCAGATCCCCGGGGTGACCGCGATGACACGGCTCTCCACGTGGACGAAGACGCTGAGTAGCGGGGATCGGCATTTCTCGCAGCAGGTCGATGTGGTGGATCCGGACTTCTTCACGATCATTCGCCTCCCGCTGCTCCGGGGTGATCCCGCAACGGTATTTCGCCAGCCGAACTCAGTGGTGCTGTCCGAGTCCGCCGCGCGGAAGTACTTCGGCACGGCCGATCCGATGGGGCGACTCCTCACCACAGGGGGGAATTGCGGCAGTCAGGCGGTCGATTGTCCGCAGGTCGCGCTGCGGGTCACTGGGATCATGCGCGATCTGCCGCACAACACTCAACTGAAAGGAAACGTATTCATTCCGACGACCTCGATGGCGAATCCGTACCCGAAGAGTTGGCGGCGGAGCTGGTTAGACGAAAACGGGTTTGGCTACGTTCGTCTGGCTCCGGGTGTCTCGCCGGCGAGCGTGGTGGCGGACACGACGACGATCTTCGATCAGGATCTCACGCCGGAGATCGCTAAGCTCGTCGGAACTCGCGTTCGGGGCAGCAAGGTATACAAAGCGCACTTGACGCCGTTTAGGGACGTTCACCTCGATTCTTCGCACTGGCAGGACAACCTGAAGCCCCCAGGGAGCTGGAGCACACTCTATGGGGTTGTGGCCATCGGTGTCCTGACCCTCCTGGTTGCCTGTTTCAACTTCATGAACCTGACGACCGCCCGCGCAACGCTGCGCACGCGCGAGATCGCGCTACGCAAGCTCCTGGGTGCCCGCCGCGGCCAGCTCACCGCACAGTTCCTCGGGGAGGCGGTGCTGATCTCGTTGCTGTCCCTGGTGCTCGCACTGGCGCTGGCGGAAGTGCTGCTGCCTCTTTACAGCAATTTCCTGCGCACGCCGATGTCGCTTCACTTTCTGACGAACTGGCGATTGCTGCTGTTGCTGGTGGGCGTGGCCGTGGTGACCGGTCTGATCAGCGGCAGCTATCCGGCGCTGGTGCTTTCAGGGTGCCGGCCGGCCGCGGGCCTGCGCTCGGGCGATGCCGGATCAGCGCACGCGGGACGGCTGCGCAACGTGCTGGTCGTGCTGCAGTTTGCGGTTTCCGTCGGCATGGGTATCGCCGCAGCCGTGGTATTCGGGCAGGTCAGCTATGTGCGCCATATGAATATGGGCTTTCACCGCAGCGACATCGTGGTCATCGGCGGGAACCGCCATCTGAGTGGAAAGAAAGAGGAAGCTTTCGCTCAAGCGCTACGCTCCAACCGGGGAGTGGCCGCTGTGGGCCTCTCGAGCATCGTGCCGTTCCAACAGTCTCGTAGTACCGCGCCCGTCCGGGTGCCCGGGCAGGCCGCCTCGCTTTCGCTCGACACGACGGTGATCGATCCCGATTATCCGAGGGTCTACGGCATACCGGTCATCGCCGGGAGGCTTTTCTCGGCGACCCGCGGTTCGGATCGAATGCATCGCGCCGCAGTCCAGACGGGCGGTAATCGCCTCGATGAGGAACGCAACGTTCTCGTCAACGCCGCGGCGGCTCGGCGGCTGGGCTTCAGTCCCCAACAGGCGGTCGGACGGATCCTCCTCATCAATCACGATCAGGTGCGTATCGTCGGTGTGCTCGCGGACGCGAAGGTCCACGGCGCGCAACAGCCGGCGCCCGCGATGGTCTATTTCTGGGAGCCCAGCGACCCGATGAGTGTCTCGGTGCGACTGCGACCCGGGGAGATCCCGCAGACGCTGCGCTTCATCGACCGCACCTGGCATGCATTCCTGCCGACCGTGGTCGCCCAGCGCTGGTTCCTGGAGGGCCGCTTCAAGCAACTATACCGTGCGGACCAGCGTGAGGGCGCGATGCTCGGCGTGTTTGTGGTCGTTGCACTGGTGATCGGATGTCTCGGCCTCTACGGGCTCGCGGTGTTCACCGCCGAACGGCGCACCAAGGAGATCGGCATCCGCAAGGTCTCCGGGGCACGGACCTTTGATATCGTGAGATTGATGCTGTGGCGCATCTCGACCCCAGTGCTGATTTCGAACCTGATCGCCTGGCCGGTTGCCTACGGCTATCTGCGGCAGTGGCTCGAGGGGTTCGCTTATCATATAGCCCTCAATCCGCTGTACTTCGTGACCGCGGGCGTAGCCGGTCTCCTCATCGCCTGGGCGACGGTATACGCGAACACGCTGCGCCTGGCGCGCGCCAATCCGATCCGAGCGCTGCGCTACGAGTAGACCCATGCTGCGCCACTACCTCATCATGGCGATTCGCAGCATTGCGCGACACAGGCTTTACAGTTTCATCAGTGTCATCGGCCTGGCGGTCGCGCTCACGTGCGTCATCTTCGTGATTCTGTTCGTTCGCTACGAGTTCTCTTTC
>JAPTUI010000332.1 GCA_028067895.1 Pseudomonadota bacterium
TGGCGCAGCTCGCCAAGCACTGTGCCCAAGCCGGCGCCTCTCTGGTACTCGTCGGGGACGATCGGCAGTTGCGGCCCATCGGGCGAGGTGGCGCGTTCAACATCGCGCGCGAGATGGCCGGGGAGACCGCGATCGAATCCGTGAGGCGGCAGCGCCTCGAGTGGCAGCGCGAGGCCTCCGTCGCCTTCGGTCGGGGCGAAGCGGCGGCAGCGCTTGGCGCGTATGTCGAGCAGGGGCGCCTTCAGTGGGCGGCGAGTCGCGGCAGCGCGCGCTCGGCGCTGGTGCGCGACTATGCGGCGGCGGTAAGCCAAGGGCAGAGCGCCGACGGCCTATTGGTGCTCGCTCATCGCCGGCGTGATGTGGCCGAGCTCAATGCCGAGGTCCGCACGCGGCTGAAGGCGCAGGGGCGCTTGGGCGAGGAGAAGCACTACGCGCTGCGCCAAGGTGAGCGGCACGCCGAGATCGATCTTGCGGCGGGCGATCGGATCGTATGTACCCAGAACGATCGGCAGCTGGGTGTGAGGAACGGCTCCTTCGGCACGGTGCTCGAGCTCGGCGAGCATGACGTGCGCGTGCGTTTGGACGACGGCGCCGAGAAGCACATCGACCTCGCCGAATACGGCCACCTCGAGCACGGCTATGCTGCCACGGTGCACAAGAGCCAGGGTGCGACGGTGGAGCGCACGTTCGTGTTGGCGACGCCGGGAATGGATGCGCACCTCTCGTACGTGGCTCTCTCGCGGCATCAGGAGGACACGGCGTTGTATGCAGGAAAGGCGGATTTTGAAGATGGAAGGGAACTCGTGGTGCGGCTCGGACGCGACAGTGAGGCGGACTACTTCGCGGATTTCGACGAAGAGGGTGGGCAGGAGGAGCTCGCCGCCGAGCGGGAGCATTCCCGGTCGCGAGGGCTGGAACTCGATCTTTAAATCGGATGGAGCGCCGCCAGGCTGGCACATGAGTGACAACGACACACAAGAGAGATTCTTCCGCGAGCGCCGCTTGCTTCTTGGCATCAGCGTGGTGCTGCTTGCCCATCAGTTGCTCGGAATCACCGTGGGGAACAGCGCGGAGACGTTGGGTTTGCGTTTCGAGGTCGCTGATCCCTCGAAGATCTGGTGGGCGGTGTGGGCGATCTGGCTATGGACGGCCGTCTGCGTCGTTCAGCAGCTCAACTCGATCAGACCTCGGTCGGTGTACCCCGAAGACCGGAACGAGGAGACGCGCGATCGTCTCAGCGACCGGATCGCGGTCCATAGGGTACGCAGAGCGGCCATGAAACACCTGCGATTCACCGTACCGCGAAAGCTCAGTCCGAAATTTGAGATTGCGTTCGCCGTGCGCAGTAGAGCGGATGCGCCTGGCGGGCAGCTCCGTGAGTACACCTGTGTCAACGTGGCAGCACGGTGGCGCTGTGGCGACCCGAACACGGCGGCGGAAAAGGCGGCCACGTTCGAAGCGGCAATGAAGAAGGCTGGATGGGAGATCTCCGGAGGGTCCGCCGGATTTGAACGTGGCGAGTGTAATTTCAGCAGGCCCGTGAATGTCCGCATCGTGCCCATCCGAGACGAGCGGTGGGTCCGAGTCTCAGCGACTGCGTGGACGTTGCTCTCAACATCGTTCGTCACGGATTACCTTGCGCCGCTCGGCATCGCTGTGGCACCGATCGTGGTGGCGGCATACCAGGCTGCGGCCCACTACTGCGGCCTATGTTCGGGGGTAGTCAGGTAGCGGGTACCCCCTCGATCGCGGCTCTACGGCCTTCCTAAGCGGTCGTTTCCGGCGGGACTTGGTCGCAACTGGCCGCTTCAATCGCATTCGGAGGTTTGAAGAGGGCGGGCTTGCCTTTCTCTGATTGTGCCGCGCCGTTCTCGCCGTAAAGGCCTGCGCGCGGGCCTTGCGGCCCGTGCTCGCGAGCGCCGCTCCCGCGGCGGCCTTGACGGCTGCGCTGCGGCGCGGCGCTTCTTTCCAAGGCAATACCGCCCCAGAGCGGTGCCCAGTGGCGCTTGTCACACCACCGGGCACCTATCCACAGTCAACTTACTCGGAGTCGACCATGGCCAACAGCCACTTTACGCCGGACTTCGTGCCGGCACAGCCGTCCATTTCTCGCGATTTCACCCGGATATCCACTCCCAAGCACAAAGCGCGCCGGTACACCGTGACCGCGAGCAGACGGGACGTGCGCGGGCCCGAGGGACGCCCGGTCCCAGCCCCGATGCTGCACCTGGTGGGCGTCTGGATGAAGCGAGCCGGATTCACTATCGGGCTGCCGGTGACCGTGCAGGTGAGCGATGGCCGCCTCGTCATCGAGGTCGCCGAGCCTGAACAGGTGCCACAGGCGGAGGCCTTCGCGCAGATCGCCCGGGTCGCCGAGGCGGTTCCGAAGCGGGAATTGGATCGCTTCGTGCGGGAGCTGAAGCGGTGTCGGCCGCATCGGCGCCGCTGATCGAAATGGTCTCCGTCCGCCGGCAGTGCTCGGCCGCTGCTGGCGGACAGGATCGGCCTACGCGCGGGCCAGCGCGAGCGCGGCCACGCATTGCGAATGTCTACACAAACGTATAGGCTTTCACCATGAAGTTCTCCGGCTTCGATTGGGATCGCGGGAACTGGCCGAAGTGCGGGAAGCACGGTGTGTCCAGGGAAGAAATCGAGGAGGTTTTCGCGGGATCGCCGGCTGTCATGGCCGATCCGCACCCGAGAGAGCCGCGCCTGCGCGCGATCGGCAAGACGCGCTCAGGCCGCTACGTCTTCCTGGCGTTCGCGCTGCGCACGATCCGCGGCCGGGCGCTCATCCGGCCGATCAGCGCCCGCTACATGCACAAGAAGGAGGTTATCCAGTATGAAAACTCGTCGACTCAAAAAGATGCCATCTCTTCGCAGTGACGCTGCGGCGGAAC
>JAPTUI010000074.1 GCA_028067895.1 Pseudomonadota bacterium
CGAGGCACGAGCCGGACGAGCAAGAGCAGGACGATGAGCAGGACTTGGGGAGGTAGCCATGGGTGAGCAAGGAGATGATCTGACGCTGGATGCCGCTGACGCGCTGCGCGCCGTGGTCGAGTGCCTATGACACCTCGCGCGCGGTTACGGACTCGTAGCCGCCGAGCGGACGGCGTGCCTACGGCTCCTACAGGGGACGCTGCCGGGTGCCGCTACAGCCGACATCGAAGCGGCGCAGAAGATCCTGACGCAGGCCAGGCGAAGGCGGCTCGGCGCCAGGACGCACGACCGCGCGAGCGCGCTATCGGTGCGGCTCGCCGCGTGGGCGGCGGCCACCGGCACCAGCAACGAGTAGCAGTAGCGGATACGACGAGGCTCCGGCGCGGGCAGTGTCGGGGCCTCTGTGTGTGGGCGCCGGAGCCGACCCGGCGTGAATCAGCCCAAGCGAACGTTAAGGACGTCGGCTTCCAGACGCCTCAGTTCATCACAGATCTGTTGCAGACGTGCGCGAATATCAGAGTAAGTTGCGTTGGCGAGCGTCGGACCCATGACCAATGTCAACAATTCACCTGCATGTTTAAGAAAAGCATTCGCCAATTCGGTCTGTGCCTCGTTCGCCGCGCTTTTAAGCGTTTGCATGGCGTCTTCAATCGAATGCATGACATGGCTCCTCTGGAGGGGACGGCTTCGTTCGTTCGGGCAGATGCAGTTTGCCACATGCGGCGCCAGAAATTCACGAGTTGTGTAGTGGCGTATCCGATCATGAGGGCTGCCCGTCGGCGGCCTGCCGCCAGTAGGCCGTGAACACGGCCAGCCCCGGCCACTTGGTCGCTGGCACGCGCAGCTCACCGGTGACGATCGTCCCGGCAGAATTGCGTAGGCCGAGCATCACGGACACATCACACACTGCCTGCCCTGGGGCAGCCCCCTGCACGTCGAAGGCATGCCGCAGCGCCGGAGCGGCACGCAGGGTGCTGATCACCTTCTGCCGCCGCCGCTCCAGTGCGGTGCCTCCCGCGTTCGCCAACGCAGCAGGCGCAGACTGCTGATTCCCACTCTCATTGGGATCCAGGCAAGACAGCCGAAACACATCCGGAGTAGTCATATATCTACTCCGCCGGTATGGCCCTGAGTCGCCAGCGCCGGTCCCCGGCGCGCACGAGCCAGGAGTGCTCGTCGAGGACCGCTAATGCGCGTCGCGCGGTACGTCCGGCGCGCAGGGCCTTCGGCTGCGCGAGCCGCGTGATATCGCGCAGCGAGATGACATCATCTGCACCGAGCGTCTGCTGGCTGGCGACGCGGCGCTGCATCCATGCGAGTAGCTGCTGTGCGATGGTTATGTCTGCGTCCGTAGCCGCCAGTCCCACCAAACGCATGTACTCGCTGAGGTAGAACATGGCGAGTGTGAGGCCGCCGCGCATCGCCTCTACATCGACGATGCCGGCGTTGTGGTCGCGGAGCAGCGTCAGCACGCCCGCGATGCGGCAGGCATGCTCCATGGATTTCGAGGCCCACTCTCGGGCCTCCGCGAGCGGGCCGTCTCCGCCCTGTGCTACCTCAGTCTCGTTATAGGCGCTAGCCAACAGATGCCGCGCCTCGTCCGAGAGATCGAGGCGATGCGGTGCCAACCCGCCGATCTCCACATCCTCATGTGGCGGCAAGTTCAAGAGCGCCGCGAGCGCATCCTGATAGTGCCGGATGTCTGAATCGATGAGCGGATCCACTATCGGCGCGTCGGGGTCGCGCGTGCGAGTGCCCACGATATCCTCCGGTTCCGCGGGGAGGAAGCGCGCGAGGAATCCCTGGGACCGATACAGCGGAGAGCCGAGGAGGAGGCGCGCGACGTGCGGCTGCGCCATAAGATGCATCGAGAGCCTACGCCCGTAGAGAGTCGGATGATCCTCGCGGTCTCGACCGCCAGCGCGCACCCGGTCGAGCGTCGCGCCACCCCAACACCTGGAGAACATCGCGATAGTGCGTAGCTCGTTGTCCGGGCTCATCGCATATCCCCCGAGAAATTGCCCGCCTTCGTCCGTGAATATCCCCTGAGAGTATTGACCATCGCGCAACCGATAGTACAGCCCTTCCGGGCTGGGGTCGGTACACAGCAGTCCCGCTAGGCGCAACCGGGGCATGGCATCGACTAGTGCACCTTTTCCTTCGCGGCGCAGCGCCTCGCGGCGCTCGCGCTCCTGTTTGTATTGCGCTTCCATGCTGCACTGATGCTCGCGCACAGCCGCGAGCGCGAGTCGGTCCGTCTCGGATTTACGATCACCGCTTCGGGCGGAGGTCAACGAAAACAATGACAGCGGCCGATGTCCGCCGAACGTCTGTACATCGGCGTGGGCCTGTGCGGCCAGCGCCGCCGCGGCGAGCACGGAGTTGCCCGCCATGGCAGCGGGCGCCTGCACGAGCCGCGCAATCGCGCGAGCCGCTGGGCCCAGGATCGAACCCAGCGCATCCACAGGGTATTCGGCCGGCGGCGCGGTCGGCGGCACCAGCGGCAGCGGACCGCAGCTCGGTACGCGCTGACGCGCGCGCAGCTCGTCACGCATGTGCTCGCGGCCCGCCGCGAACCCCTCATACTGGCCCCGAAGTAGTCCAGCTACGCGCGCTTTGCGCAGCGCCGTCTCGCTCGGCCGCTCACTCATGTTGCCTCCGGCGCGGTGGCGGCATGCTGCTCGACGAGGCGGCCGACGATGAACACACGCTACCGCGACAGTATTGCAGGAGGGGAGGGAGACTCTTTTGCACGAAGGCGTCCGACGCTGCGGACTGTCGCCCCCGTGTCGCCCGCCTGTCGCCCCGGAAAAGGCGACGTGCGCGACCGTGCGCTGGCGTTCGCGGGCGTGCGGCGACCCGACATGTCGCCCTTGTCGCCCACCACCAAAGGCG